>JASHSE010000081.1 GCA_030036975.1 Xanthobacteraceae bacterium
AGCGAATCTCGATCTCATCGTCTCTGTCGATACCAGCGTCGCCCACCTCGCCGGCGCGCTGGCAAAACCGGTTTGGATATTGCTGCCGTTCATGCCCGACTGGCGCTGGCTGCTCGATCGCGACGACAGCCCGTGGTATCCGACGGCGCGCCTGTTCCGCCAGGATGCCACGCGTGCGTGGGATGCCCTCATCCCGCGCGTGCGCGCCGCGATGCAGGAATACGTCCGCGGCTTATGAGGTTTCGAGCACGCGATAGCGGGCCATCCAGCGGCTTGCCGGGCGCGTAAGCCACGGCGGCGCGAACATTGAGGGGCATCGCCAAACGTCCATCACTTGCAGAAAGGCTTGACCGACGACGCCACCGCGCGTTTGAAATGGCAAACCGAGCTCGAATCGGCGGCTGTCGCGTCGGGCGCACGATGCCGCGCGGTTACGAGCCACTCGTTATGGTGACGTCATGTACCAACCCGATCATTTTCGTGTCGCCGACCTGGCGCAGATGCACGCGCTGATGCGGGCGCGGCCGTTCGCGACCTTGGTCTCGGCGGGCTCGCTCGGCCTTTACGCCAGCCATTTGCCGACGGTGCTCAAGGACGAGGGGCCGTACGGCACGATCGAATGCCATCTGGCGCGCGCCAATCCGCATTGTCAGGATCTCGACGGCGGCGAAGCGCTGATGATCTTTGCCGGCGCCGAAGGCTACATCACGCCGAACTGGTACGCTTCCAAGTTTCAGCACGGCAAGGTCGTGCCGACTTGGAACTATGCGGCGGTGCATGCCTACGGCCGGCCGGCCGTGATGCGCGACGCCTTTTGGCTGCGCCGCCACGTCACCGAGCTGACGGCGCAACAGGAGCGCAGCGTGGCCAAGCCTTGGGCGGTATCGGACGCGCCCGAGCGTTACATCGAGACCCATCTGCGCGGCATCGTCGGCTTTCGCTTCGCCGTCACCCGGCTCGAAGGCAAATGGAAGATGAGCCAGAACCGCGAAACGCAAGATCGCCACGGCGTCGTCGCCGGCCTCACCACGCGCGGCGGCGTCGAGGATTTGGAAATGGCCGCGTATGTCGCCGAGGAGCTTAAGCGCGAAACGTGACTCAGGTTTTCAGCGCAGGCCGCTTCCTCATCGCGCTCACACCTTCTCGACGGGAATGACGATCTGCGTCTGGATGACGATGGCGCAGAGCTTGCCGTCGTCGCGGGTGATGCGGGTCTGCCACACCATGGTGCTGCGGCCGCGGTGCAGCGGCGTGCATTCGGCGTGGGCGGTATCGCCGATCGGGATCGGCGAGAAGAAATTGGTCTTGCTCTCGATGGTCGTGGTGCGGGCGCCGGCGGGCAGGTTGGCCATGGTGGCTGTGCCGCCGAGATTGTCGGCGAGCGCCATGAGCGCGCCGCCGTGGAGCACGCCCATGCGGTTTTCCAGTTCGTCGCGGACCAGCATCTCCGCCGTCACCTTGTCGCGCGACAGGTGGGTGATCTTCATGCCCATGAGTTCGGCGAAAGGCGGTTGCAGTTCGGCGTCGCGCAGCATGTCGGTCCCCAAGCAAAAGGCGCGGCCGAAGCCGCGCCTCACCTTTACTATAGGACAGCAGGATTTACTGCCGCGGCGCCGGCACCACGCGCATATAGGGCTTCGGCGTCTTCCAACCCTGCGGGTAAAGCTTCTTCGCCTCGTCGTCGCTGACGGCGCCGCTCAGGATCACGTCCTCGCCCTGTTTCCAGTCCGCCGGCGTCGAGACGCGGTGCTTGGCGGTGAGCTGCAGCGAATCGACGACGCGCAGGATTTCATTGAAGTTGCGGCCGGTGCTCATCGGATAGACCAGGATGAGCTTGATCTTCTTGTCCGGCCCGATGACGAACACGTTGCGCACGGTTTGATTGTCGTTCGGCGTGCGGCCTGCGGACGTGCCGCCCGTGCTCGCCGGCAGCATGCCATAGAGCTTCGCGACTTTCAGGTCGGTGTCGCCGATGATCGGATAGTTGGGCGCAACCCCGACCACGTCCTTGATATCGCCCGCCCATTTCTTGTGGTCGTCGACCGGGTCGACCGAGACAGCGAGGATCTTCACCCCGCGCCTGTCGAATTCCGGCTTCAGCCGCGCCATCGTGCCGAGTTCGGTGGTGCAGACCGGCGTGAAATCCTTGGGGTGCGAGAACAGCACCACCCAAGCGTTGCCGATCCAGTCGTGGAAGCGGATTTTGCCCTCCGTGGTCTCGGCTTCGAAATCCGGGGCAGTATCGCCGATTGCCAGTGCCATAAAAACCTCCATCGTTGATCTGGACTTTCCAAACGTATTCGAGAGCTAATCTACGTTCGAAGTCGCGGCGTTACTAGCCTGTCTCTTCGGTGTTATTTGGACGCGGCGAAGAAGTATTCATGCAGGGATTGGGAAAACCCTGGAAGATTCGACTAATCGCTTTACGGCTTGGGAAAGATTTTTCGGTTAGGTTTTCCGTTCACCGAAGCTTGAGCGGGACTTCCGCAGGTTTGCCGCAGTCGCGCCCTGGCGCGGCCACCCTGGAATTAAAAGCTCCGAACCGCAGCCCGGAGTCGTGCGACAAAGGGGTGAGGCGCAAGGAGTGAGGCGCAAAGGCTTGAGGCACACAGGTTTGGCGCCGGCTGCTGCCATCAGGCCTGGAGGCGACCGATGAGCGGCCCCAACGACTGGAATCTCGCGACGCTTGTCGCGGCTATCGCGCATTCGCGGATCGTCGTGCGCGAGCCGGCAAGGCCCACCCGGCCACGGCCGGTCGGCTTCGAGGCGGTGGACCTCGCCATCCTGGAATGGATCGCCGCGGAAGGCCGCCGCGCCGGACGGCGCCTAGTGCTGGTTTAATCCTCCAATTCATCGAGCGGCCGGCGGGCGGCCCAAAGCTGCGCCGGTGGTTTGCACAAAAAAGCGGCCCTGCAGGACAGGGCCGCCAGGAGCCCGCGCGAGGAGGAGAAGCGCGGCGGAAAAGCTTCGCAGGTCGCAATGGGCCCGCGGCGATGGACGGCGGCGCGGGTCCTTTTTGACCCGCGCCGAAAGCGTTACTCGCCTTCGGTTCCGATGGCGTAGGCGGTCTCGCCGTGCACTGCGTCGTCGCCGACCTTGAGCACCGACTCGTCCATGCGCAACGGCACGATCAGGCCGATCACCTTGAGGATGATGAAGGTCATGATCGCGTTGAAGGCGATAATGAACAGCGCGCCGTAGAGCTGCATCAGGAGCTGATGGCCGCTGTCGCCGTAGAGGAGGCCGGTGACCGAGACGCCCGGCGCTTCCTTGTCGGTGCCGATGTACTCGAGCATGGCCGGGTTGGCGACGATGCCGACCATCAGACCGCCGGTGAGGCCGGCGACGCCGTGGGTCGAGAGGACGCTCAGCGTGTCGTCGATCTTCATCATGAACCGGGTCTTCTGCAGCTTGTTCATGGACAGCCACGGAATGATGCCGGCGACCACGCCGATGATGATGGCGCCCAAGCCATCGACGAAGCCGGCCCCCGGCGTGATGGCGACGAGCCCTGCGATCATGCCGTTGACGGCACCGAGCACCGACGGCTTGCCGTAGGCCATCTTGTCCATCAGGGTCCAGACCAGGAGCGCGGTCGCGGTCGCGATATTGGTGTTGAGCACCGCGGCGCCGGCGTCGGCATTGGCGAAGTACGGGTCGCCACCGTTAAAACCGTTCCAGCCGAGCCACAGGATGCCGGCGCCGATCAGCGTCACCAGCAGGCTGTTGGGCGGGAAATGGTCGCGGTCGGCTTGCAGCCGCGGTCCGATCACCGCGGCGGCAACGAAGCCCGATACGCCGGCGGCGAGATGGATGACGTAGCCGCCCGAAAAATCTTGCACGCCAAGCGCGCTGAGCCAGCCGCCGCCCCACAGGCTGAAGGCGCCGACCGTATAGACCAGCGTCATCCACACCGGGCAGAAGATCATCCACGCTGTGAAGTTCATGCGGCCGAGCAGCGAGCCGGCAAGAATGATGACGGTGATCGCGGCGAACACGAACTGGAAGAAGATCAGTGTCGCCATCGGGAAGGCGAGCGGCGGCATGCCCGACGCTGCCGCCGGTATCGTCGCTTGGCCGGTGGTGAAGAGCGCCGAGGTCGCCAGGTTTGGTGTTCCGAGGAACGGAAACCATTGCGGTCCGAACGCCATGTTGTAGTCAAACAGAACCCAGACGACGAGGACCGAAGCAAAGGCGTACATCGACATGAAAGCGGAGTTGATTGCCCATTTTTTCTTGACGATGCCGCCGTAAAGAACGGTCAGTCCTGGTATGCTTTGCAGGCCGACAAACGTTGCGGCCGCCAGCTGCCAGGCGTTATCTCCTGTGTCGAGCCATTTCGGTGTTGCGACGAGTGCCATCTCGACTGCCATATGCCTTCCCCCAATAATGCCCGTTGTGCGCGGATGGCACGTGGGCAACGAACGCCAGCTGCGCGTCATTCTTTGGCGCACAAGCGAGCGTTTGGTTGTTCGCAAGACTTGTGCCAGTTAGTTGGACGGCCGCGCCGGGCATTTCGCCGCAAAAATCGCGGCTCGGCGGCAGGGGATGATTAAAATGTCTGCAGTTGCCTATGAACAAGGCAGGAGGTCGCGACGCCGATCGATGCCGGCTCGATTAGGGGCGGCAGCGACGGCTGCATGTGCACTCGGCATCGCCGGCGTTGCTCCTGTCGCCGCGCAGCAGGGGCGCACGACGATCGTTTGCAGCAATCCCGCCAGCGGAACGAGCTGGCAGATCACCATCGACTTCGATCGCCGCACCGTCGACGGTTATCCGGCCACGATCGACAACACCGCGATCGCGTGGCGCGACCCGGGCGATCAAGGCAATTACACGCTTGATCGCAAGTCCGGAAATCTTAGGGTAGTGGTTCCGTCAAGCACCGGCGGCTATTTCCTTCATGACCGATGCAAGCTGGACAAATAGGCGCGCTTTCGCCGGCGTCCTGCCGAAGCCGGAGCGACGATGATGGCGCAGCGCCTGCCCGGCGTTAAGGCCAGCGTCGGCTTTGCCTCGGAAACCGGGCCGCGCGAACGCAACGAAGATTTTGCCGGCGCGGTGTTCGGCTGGGAATTGCCGCAGCCGCGCCGCGAGGTGGTGGCGGCGATCGCCGACGGCATCGGCGGCGCCAAGGGCGGCCGGGTCGCCGCCGAGATGGCGGTGCGCGGCTTCCTCGACGGCTTTTGCGATATGCCGGAAACCATGGAAGTGCGCCGCGCCGCCGCGCGTGTGCTCAACTCGCTCAACGCTTGGATTAATTCGCAAGGTCGCCGCGACGCCAAGCTCGCCGGCATGGGCTGCACCTTCACCGCTTTGGTGCTGCGCGGCCGCGTGGCGCACATCGTTCACGTCGGCGACACCCGCGCCTATCGGCTGCGCGGCGACCGTCTCGCCTGCCTGACCGTGGATCACGTGCGCGACGGCGGCGGCGGCGCCGGCGAGCGCTCCTCTACGCTGGTGCGTGCACTCGGCGTCGAAACCGAGGTGCCGCTCGACTATGCGAGCCAGCCGGTGGCGCGGCATGACCGTTTCCTGTTGTGCAGCGACGGCGTGCACGCCTTTCTGCCGGCCGAGGTCATGGCCGACATTTTGCGCGAGCGCTCGGCGTCAGAGGATTCCGCCCGCGCGCTGATCGCCGCGGCGCTGGCGGCCGGCAGCACCGACAATTGCACGGCGCTGGTGCTCGACATCGTCGATCTGCCGACCGCGGAGTCGGCCGACATCGGTTCGGCGATCATGCAGTTGCCGCTCATCCCGACGCCGATCGCGGGCGAGACCGTGGACGGCTTCGTGCTCAAGGTTTTGATGTCGGACGGCCATTACACGCGGCTGTTCGGTGCCGCAGACGAAATCGAAGGCGGCGAGGTGGCGCTGAAATTTCCCAAGCCGCAAGTTGCCGCGGTCGACACTTATCGCGCCGCGTTCGTGCGCGAGGCCTGGGTCGGCGCGCGCGTGAATAGTCCCTGGGTCGGCCGCACCATCGAGCTGCCGCCGGGACGGCAGACTTGTCTCTATACGGTGATGCCGCTTTATCAGGGCGAGCTGCTCGAAACCCGGCTCGCGCGGCGCCCGGCGATGGGCCTCGAGGAGGGGCGCAACATCGCCATCAAGCTCGCGCGCGCGGTGGCCGCGCTGCATAACGCCGGCATCATTCACCGCGACATCAAGCCGGATAACGTGATCCTGGAAGCCGAAGGCTCGCTCAAGCTGATCGATCTCGGCGTGGTCCGCGTGCCCGGACTGGAAGATTTTCCGCCCGCCGACATTCCCGGCACGGTCGCCTACATGGCGCCCGAAATGTTTGCCGGCGAACCGGGCAACCAGGCGACCGACATTTATGCGCTCGGCGTCACCCTGTTCCGCGCCTTCACCGGCGAATTTCCCTACGCCAATGCCGACGCCACGAGCGGGCCGCGCCGCACCCGGCCGGCACCGTTGTCGACGCTGCGCCCGGACCTGCCGGCTTGGCTCGCCGCCGCGCTCGCCCGCGCCGTTGCGCACGATCCGGCGGAGCGCTTCCGCGACGGCCTCGAACTCGCCGTCGAGATGGAGAACGGGCCCGCGCGCGCGCCGGTCACCGCGGGCCGGCCGCAGACCTTTTACGAGCGCAACCCGGTCGCGTTCTGGCAGGGCGTCTCGGCGCTGTTGGCGCTCGCGCTGATCGCCGCGATTTTGCTGCGGCATTGAGCGGAGGCCGTCATCAGTCTCAGTGCTCTGCAATACTTGGTAGGATGGGTTGAGCCCTTGCGAAACCCATCATTGGGCGGCGCCGCCGCACGATGGGTTTCGCTCCCGCTCAACCCATCCTACGCGCTACTGAGTTTCATGACGCTGCGCGGCAAGATTTTTGTTATAGTTCGAAATCAACCGCTACAGTGAGCGCCCATGCCCGGCTTCTTCGAACCTGACCTCAGCGTCGAACCTGACAGTCCGTTCGCGCGTGATGCGTCGAATAAGCTCGTTCGCCGATCGTATTGGCTCGATATGCCTGATGGCTCAATTGTGTTGGCTATGACCCAAGGAATCGGGGCAAATCTGACAAATGATGAGAAGCGAGCGCATCTCATCGATATACGGCGTGAGCACCTCATCGATCAGGTATGCATTCAGGAGATCTTACCTCCCGAGAAGTAGCTTAATTCAGCAAAATTGACTCGCGCTCGACCCGACAGGCAAGCGTAGGCAGGGCTGAGTCAACGGGTCCGGCGTGGAGCTTGTCATCGGGCCGCGCTTCGCGCGGACCCGTTGGCGGCTTTGCCCACCGTGCGCTTGCTGAGCCGTTGCGAAACCTATCATCAAGCCGCAATGCCGCACGATGGGTTTCGCGCCCTCAACCCATCCTCCGCGCTACAGCATTCGGACGGCGGCAATAACGGACTTTAAGTCTTTGGCAGCTAAGACTACATTATCGTTCGGAGATCTGGGATGAGCGTCTCGGTCAATCAGGAGACGGTGAACGACACCGCGAAGCTGATCATGCATCGGCTGATTGCGCGACGGCTCCTGCGCGATCCGTCTCTGGTCGAACAGGCACGACAATCGCTGGCAAAGATCGCGATCAGGTTTTCGGATCGGCCATTCGTGCGTGAGTGGGAAATCATTCTCCGTCGTTCCCCCAAAGAGATCGCTAGGTTCCTTGGGAATCGCGGTGACGAAGCCAGGCGTCTGCGGCTGTCGTCACCCTTCGTGATCGCCGAAGGCGTCGATTTCACGAACGAGGAGCTCCGGCGCCGCATCTGGAGAGCTGCGAAGCGCATCGCGAGCTGCGGTGAGTCGGCCCGGCACGCGCCACCTGCAGCCGCGCGATGAGTTCGTCAGGTCTGAGGCGTTCGCTTGCAGACCTCGAACGCACTGTCCGCGCCATAGCTACAGAATTCCAGACGGACACCGTCTTCGTAATCGGAAGTCAGGCGATCTTGGCTGGCTGGCCCGACGCACCGCCGGCGTTGACGGGCTCTGCGGAAATCGACGCGTTTCCGGCAAACGCGAGAATATGGGAAGTCAGCGAGAAGGCCAAGCATCCTGATGTGGCGCCTGAGGCGTCTGAGCACATCAACGCATTGTTCGGCGAAGGATCGCAGTTTCACAGGACACATGGTTCTTCATCGATGGCGTAGATGACACAACGGCGAAATTGCCGGCGGATTGGCGGCGCCGTGCAATCGTCCGCAACGTTGCGATGCCCGATGGGCGAGTCGTGAGGGCGGTTGCACCTTCATCGGAGGATATCGTCGTCTCCAAGCTTGCGCGGCTTGACGAAAAGGATCGCAATTACATCAAGGCATTTCACGCCGCGCGACCGCTCGATCCTGACGTTATCGAGAAGCGTATTCGTGCGAGTGGGATGGATAGCGCGTCTGAGGGCCACGCGCTGTCCTTCCTTCGAGAGCTTGTGCGGGACCGCAGTTCGTAGGTGGGTTGAGCTCCTGCGAAACCCATCGTCATCAAGCCACAACGCCGCCCGATGGGTTTCGCTGCGCTCAACCCAACCGGCAAGCTGGGAATCAAACACGATCTAAAGCGTCGCGTTCTTGTCAGCCTACGCGGCCGCCAGCGCCGCGGCCTTGAACACGTCATTCCACGTCCGCCTGAGCGCTTCGACTTTCTGGCATGTGGTCCAGGCACTCGCGGCGACCGCGCGGGCCTCGTCTTCGTTGACGAAATCGCGCAAGCCGTGGCCGACGAGGTGTGTCGCGCGTGCCGCATCCACAGCCTCGTTGAGGACCTCTTCCATGTCGAGGCAGAGCGCCACCAGCCGCGACGCTGCCGCTTTGGTCGAGCCCACAGGTTTCCCGGCACGCTTGCGTGGCGCAGGCATGGTGAAACTCCGGCGAATCCGGTATTGATCACATGGTACTAATTTAGCCGACTAGAATTAGAACGTCAATATAGAAATAGCACGCTGTGATCAATAGTACTCAGTGCAGAATGGCGCGAGCCGCGCTCCGCCTTGGGGTCCGTGACCTTGCGACCATGGCCAAGGTCGCGCCGGCTACCGTCTCGCGCCTTGAAGCAAGTGGACCTTTAAAACCGCGCACCGTCGAGGCCATCCAACACGCCCTGGAAAAGGCCGGCGTCGAGTTCACCAACGGCGACAAGCCGGGCGTGCGGGTGAAGTAAGAGCGTCGGGTGCGGTGAGCGCAACCAAGCCCACGCAGTCTGGCGAGCGCCGTTGCCCACCCTTCGCTTGCTGAGAGATTAAGAGCCGTTGCAGATGGCTCCTAATACCCCCCCGATTGCAACAATTTTATTGACAATAGTATCTGTCTAGGGTATAAAATCCCATCCCGCTCAGCCGAATGATTCGCATTCGGCAGGGGACGCTTCTCGAGACGATCCCTGAAGCGGAGCGGGATGCGGTTGCCTGCGCGCGGGGCTCGTAATCCTGCGCTCGGGCGGCTTCGGACCCTGCTCGTCCGGCATTACGACCGGACCGCGAGGAGCTCGCTACGAGGGGAGCGGACCCGTCCGCTCTCTGTCTCAGAAAACGCAGCCCGAAGCTGAGCCAGGGTTAAAAGCCTGGCGAGTGTCGCGGTGGAGCGCCGAAAGGCGAGCGCGCCGCTTTAAGCGGATGCTTCGCGGTAACGCGAAACCATCCGTGGCGCGCGCCGGACTGGAAGCCTCTTTGAGCGTGCTCGCTCAAACTTCCGGTGCGGTCCTCTACCCCCGCGTCTTTTGGCGCTCCGCCTCCCCGTATTTTTTGGAGGCAAACGCTTTCGTGCCGTTCGTTCGCAAGCCTCGGACGCAAAAAACGCGCCGCGAGAACGATCCCTTACGTCGTCATTGCCGGGCTTGACCCGGCAATCCATGCAGAGCTGCCGCTTCTGAGACTTGCCGCCCGTCTTTCTTTCGTCTGTTCAGCATGGACCACCGGGTCAAGCCCGGTGGTGACGAAGATGGGGATGTGTCGCGAGAATGGTGAAGCTTGGCCCTGTTCACCTCATCCTGAGGCGCGAGCGAAGCGAGCCTCGAAGGATGAGGTGAACAAGGCACGATCAGAGAAGAACACCATGCCGCATGCAAAGAAAGTGAGAGCGCCGCGGGACTATCCCGGCCGTTTGACGCGCGACGAATACTACGCATTGCCGGGGGCGCAACGGTGGCTCTATGCGATGCGGGCCAAATCCGATCTCTTGGAGCTGTGGCGGAGCTGCAGCAAAAAGCCGTGCCGGCGCGCCCGCGCCTGCCGGGGCGGCAAGCTATGCTACCAGCGGCCTCTCGATGCCGATTTCAAGAATCCGAACCTGGGGCGGCCCGATTTCGCGTTCAGCTACAAATACCGAAAGAGCTGGACGAGCCGTTCGTGGACCTCGAAAACCTTCCGTTCAACCCCTTGCTCAAGCCGCCCGCGCTGCGGCGACGCAAGTGAGCCACTGCTTGCGCTCGGCTCACGTGGCTGCAGCGCGCGTCTTACGCGGGTGTTCGCCGCAACTGGTTGACATGTATCCTTGGCCGACGCAAAGCGGTCTGCGCGCGTGGGCGTGAGAAAGCCTGATGTTCAAGCGGATCCTGATTGCCAATCGCGGCGAGATCGCCTGCCGGATCATCAAGACCGCGCGCCGGATGGGGATTGCGACCGTCGCGGTTTTCTCCGAAGCCGACCACGATGCGCTGCACGTCGACATGGCCGACGAAGCGGTGCCGATCGGGCCGCCGCCGGCGGCGCAGAGCTATCTCGTCATCGAGCGGATCGTCGCGGCCTGCAAGGCCAGCGGCGCCGAGGCGGTGCATCCCGGCTACGGTTTTTTGTCCGAGCGCGCCGCGTTTGCCGAGGCGCTCGCCAAAGCCGGCATCGTGTTCATCGGTCCGAATCCGAAAGCGATCGCCGCCATGGGCGACAAGATCGAGTCGAAGAAGGCCGCGGCGCGCGCCAATGTCTCGACGGTGCCCGGCCATCTCGGCGTGATCGCGGATGCCAAGCAGGCGGTCACCATCGCCGAAGCGATCGGTTACCCGGTGATGATCAAGGCGTCTGCCGGCGGCGGCGGCAAGGGCATGCGCGTTGCCGCCGGCAAGGCCGAGGTGATCGAAGGTTTCGACCGCGCCCGCTCCGAGGCGCGATCGAGCTTCGGCGACGACCGCGTCTTCATCGAGAAATTCATCACCGATCCGCGCCACGTCGAAATTCAGGTGTTGGGCGACAAGCACGGTAACGTCATCCATCTCGGCGAGCGCGAATGCTCGATCCAGCGCCGCAACCAGAAAGTCATCGAGGAATCGCCAAGCCCGCTCATTGACGCCAAGACGCGGGTAAAAATGGGCGAGCAGGCGGTCGCGCTCGCCAAGGCGGTCGGCTACGACAGTGCCGGCACGGTCGAGTTCGTCGCCGGCCAGGACAAGAGCTTTTATTTTCTGGAAATGAACACGCGGCTCCAGGTGGAGCATCCGGTGACCGAACTCGTCACCGGCATCGATCTGGTCGAACAGATGATCCGCATCGCCGCCGGCGAGCCGGTTGCGATCAAACAAAGCGATATAAAATTCTCCGGCTGGGCGATCGAAAGCCGCGTCTATGCCGAAGATCCCTACCGCAACTTTGCGCCTTCGGTCGGCCGGCTCATTCGTTACTGTCCACCGGTTGAAGGCGTGCGCGACGGCATCACGGTGCGCAACGACACCGGCGTCGCCGAGGGCGGCGAAATCTCGATTTTTTATGATCCGCTGATCGCCAAGCTGGTCACGCATGCGCCGACCCGCGAGCGGGCGATCGATGCCCAGGCCGACGCGCTCGATGCCTTCGTGGTCGAGGGCATCCGGCACGATATTCCGTTTCTCGCCGCCGTGATGGCGCACCCGCGCTGGCGCGCCGACAGGCTGAGCACTGCCTTCATCGCCGAGGAA
>JASHSE010000082.1 GCA_030036975.1 Xanthobacteraceae bacterium
ACTTCTTCAAGCGGCAGGTCGGCGAGAAGCCTGAAGGCGCGGTGCTGCAGCTCGTATGGGTCGGACCTCACCTTATCAAGCCGTGTCAGCAGCGCATGCCTGTTCGCATCGATGTAGGATCGGAGCCCCGAATTCTTCAGAGCGAGATACCCCGACGGTGTGAGCGACACGGGGGAATCGCTCTTGAACAGCTTCGCGCGTACGTTCTCGGCGCGTATCGTCAGTTCGCCGATCGTCTCCTTCAGCCAGGTCACGTCAGTTTCCAGGGCGGTGAAACGGCCTTGGGCATAATAGGCAATCGCAATCAGCGACCCTATGATGCCGAGAAAGTACTGCCAATCAATATTGATAACGAGTGTGTCCATGGCGGCATGGTAGACCGCCCGTAATCCGCGGCCAGACTCGACTCCTTGCCGCGCCGGCAGAAAATCGAGTCGCGCGACCGATCGCCTCTGTTGGTATCGTCTCCCGATGCCATCTGCACAATCGGACATAACCTACCTCGGGCAAACAAATTTCAGAAACAAAGGCGAATTGTTCGGCATTAAGCGCGAAGATCGTCTCTCTCACGTCTACATCATCGGAAAAACAGGCACGGGAAAATCCACCCTGCTTGAGACGATGGTCCTGCAGGACCTCGATCGCGGAAACGGCTTAGCGCTCATCGACCCCCATGGCGATTTGGTCGAGCGGATAGCCGATCGCATTCCGCCAAAGCGGTTGCTGGATGTGGTGTACCTCGACGCCGCCGATCCGTCCCAGCCTTACGGCTATAACCCGCTTCGCCACGTCCGGCAGGACCGCATCGTACTTGCCGCTTCCGGCCTCATGGAGGTGTTTGCGAAGATGTGGCCGGAGGCCTGGGGTGTCCGGATGGAGCACATCCTTCGAAACGTGCTCATGGCGCTCTTAGAGCAGCCCCAAGCAACGATGCACGACGTGTTGCGCATCATCTCCGACAAGACCTACCGCAAGCAAATTGCCGCAACCCTAAAGAACCAGACCGTCCGCACCTTCCTGCAGAACGAGTTCGAGCGCTTCACCTTCGGCTACCGGGCCGACGGCATCGCTCCGATCCAAAACAAGGTCGGCGCCTTCCTTGCGGATCCCCTGCTCAACCGGATTCTCACGGCGCCCCGGCACGACCTGCATATCCGCCAGCTCATGGATGATGGCAGGGTCCTGCTGGTCAACTTGGCGAAGGGCCGGATCGGCGAGGACAGTGCATCGCTCCTCGGCGGGCTACTGGTCACGACTATCGGCCTTGCTGGCTACAGCCGTGCCGATCTCGACCCTTCGAAGCGCCGCGACTTCTTCGTGTATGTGGACGAATTCCAGAGCTTCACGACGCTGGCGCTCGCGAACATGCTTTCGGAGATGCGTAAGTACCGGCTGGGTTTTACGGTCGCCCACCAGTATCTGCACCAGCTAGAACCGGATGTCCGACATGCCGTGCTGGGCAATACCGGGACGATTATCGCCTTCCGAGTGGGCGCCGAGGACGCTCCGTACCTTGCCCGCGAGTTCAATGGGGTGTTCGATGAGACAGACCTCCTGCAGCTCCCCAACTACCAAGTCTACCTGAAGCTAATGATCGACGGCACTCCCTCGCTGCCCTTCAGCGCCGCGACTCTGAGGCCCTAAAGAAGGACGGTCGCCCACCAAGGCAACGCCTATCTACTCCGCCTTACGCCCCGCCTTTAGGGTAAGGCGGGGTGGACGTTCGACATGACGTGCGATGTTTCGGCATGCCCTCTCGCTGGAGCCCAGCTGTCCGTGCGACTGCATGTCTCTTCGACCTCATTACGCACGCGTCCAACCGCGAATCGCCTCGAACGCTAACGCGTTCTCGGCGGTCTCCATTCCAGTCGTCCATACGATTTATTGAAAAAACCCCCGCAGTCAGGCCGGTACAGCAAAACAAGCCCAAGAAATGAAAGAGGACAACGGACTATAAAGGGAAGCGGCCCTGACGCCTCGACTCCCCAACGAATTCGGCGGAGGTTTTGGCCGTTCCCGGCGTTTCGGGACCGAAAAGTTGCGATCACGAACGCGAGTAACGACTTTTCGATCTCGAAATTTCTTGATTTTGTCCGATCGGAGATTTTCGAGTTTCGAGAGTCGAAATTTTCCGATTTGCGATTTTCCATTTTCGCAATTGCCAAAAAACGATGTACGGATCTCCGCGGGTTAGACGCCTGTGCGCGTCTCCTCCACCCAGCGGTCCCGCCTCGCCGCAGCGCCCGATCTCTTCCCGCTTCCCCGCCTCGACGCTGCAGCCTCCGGCGTCTCATCGAGCCAGCGCCGCCTGCTTCGGCCAGCCGCACGCCTGATGGAGCGGCGCATCGCCTCCCTCCCAGCCGCTTGAAAAAATTGTGCACAGCGCGATCGCTTCCTTGACTCTCACCATGGGTTGTCCATCGGATTCTACCCCTGGTTCTCAGGAGGGCGACTATGCGCGTGACCATCGAGCACCGCGAAGCCACTGCGGGCGTGCTTGGCAACCACAAGGATTGCTACGTCGATTGTACGGTGCACTTTTCCGAGGAGGAGCAGGCCGTCATCAAGGAGCGCGACCTCTACCGCGAGGGCTTTGTCATTCGAACCTCGACTCCGTTACCGAGCCAAAGCTCGCTTTGGGGTACCGGGCTGATGCGCTTTGCCGGCCCTTTCATGATCGTCGGCGGCTTCATTTTTGGCTTGGCCGGCGGCGGCAGTCTGGCCGGTCTCATCCTGTTCGCCGGCATCGGTTTCGTGATCTACGGTTGGCTTCGCTCCCGCAAGGAGGACAAACGCTTCGAATCGTCCGACCAGGAGATCACCATCAAGCAACTGCTCAACAAGCCCACTTTCACTGTGCATGCGTGGAATCCTGCGGCGGCCAAGGGCATCGAGGAGGAAATCCGCGAACATCTGACTGCGCTCAAGGCCGTCATCCAGAACAGCGCCGAAATCAAAGCCAAGCAGACGTTCGAGCTATGAGCATCGAAGACTGGCTGCCGGTCAAATCGAACGACCCGGCCGCCAACGCCGCCATAGCCGTCTTCCTGGTCATGGCCGCCATCATTCTGATCGTCGTCGGCGGCATGTTTCTGCTGCCCGTCGTGCTGATCCTCGGCATCGCCAAAGGCGTGCATTGGTACATGCACCGGCCGACACCGACCGATCAGCTCTACGCCCAGGCGCAGCAGCGCGGCATCACCGCGAATTTTCCCGACACTGAAAAATTCATGGAGGCTTATCTCGATCGCTTCCTTGATGCCATTCGCGATGACCTGCCGGCCTACAGCATCTTTCTGACGATGGCGAACATCACCGAGGCGCTGTACAGCGACGAGAAGCTGACCAATCACCTGCCGCCGCTTACTGCCGGCAATGCGATCGAGGAGGGCCGCTACCGCGACCAGCTGATCGCCTATCAGCGCAAAACCGTTGACGCGCCGCGCACCTTGGAAGTGTTCAACGCCACACTCGGCAAATGCTTTCTCGACTTCATTGCGACGCTGCCGGCGATCGCCAAGGCGACGCCCGAGCAATTCGCCAAGTGCGATGAGTTGGAAGCGTTCGCCACCTTCCCACTCATCGACGTGTTGCCGGACGTGGCGAAGCCGGTCTGGACCGTGATGCTTCCGTTCTTTCGCGAGGATGTCGAAGAACTCGGCCTGTTTGCCGATATCCGCAAGCAGCTCGACCGCAATTTTCATCAGGCGTCGGGCGTCGATTATCCGGCGCCGGCCCACAAGCTGATCACGCCCGACAAGCACAAGGGCACGTCGCGCGAGATCGTCTCCTCCTATCTCGCCAACACGCCGTTCGAGGCGCTGTTCTACTCCCCTATCCCCTTCTCGATCACCGACCAGCAAAGGTACGAGCACACCCACGTCGTCGGCGGCTCCGGCCACGGCAAAACCCAGTTATTGCAGCGCCTCATCCTTGACGATTTACGCCGCGAACAGCCGCCGGCGCTGGTCATCGTCGATAGCCAGGGCGAGATGTTGCGCAAGATTCGCGACCTCGACCTGTTCGCACCCGGCAAGCCGCTGTCCGATCGGCTCGTGATCATCGACCCCGAGGACGTGGAGTATCCGCCGGCGCTGAATATGTTCGACCTGAAGGCGGCCCGGCTCGGCAGCTATTCGCAGACCATCAAGGAACAGATCGAAGCCTCGACCATCGAGACCTTCAATTACGTGTTCGGTGCGCTCGCCGCCGAGCTCACAAGCCGGCAGAACACCACGTTTGCTTTTGTCACCCGGCTGATGCTCTCGATTCCGCATGCGACCATTCACACGTTGCGCGAACTGTTCGAGGATGGCGCCACGAGCATCGAGACAAGTCCGTTCGCCGAGCACATCCGCAAGCTCGATCAGACCTCGCAGGCCTATTTCGAGAATCAGTTTTTTACCAAGACCTATTCGCAGACCAAGCAGCAGATCGCGCGCCGCCTTTACAGCGTGCTGCAGGTGCCGGCGTTCGATCGCATGTTCGCCGCCGCAAACAATCGTCTCGACATGTTCGAGGCATTACAGAACGGCTCGGTAGTACTGATCAATACCAGCAAGGCGCTCCTGAAAACTGACGCCTCCGCCCTGTTCGGCCGCTACATGATCGCGCGCGTCATCTCCGCCGCATTCGAGCGCATCGCGGTTGCCGCAAAGGAGCGCAATCCTGCGTTCCTCATTGTGGACGAGGCAGCGGAATATTTCGATGAGAATTTGGAGACGCTGCTGTCGCAGGCAAGAAAATTCAATGTCGGCGTGCTCATTGCCCACCAGCATCTCGATCAGCTCACGCCGGCGTTGCGCGCCTCGGTCGCCGCCAACACCTCGATCAAGCTCGCCGGCGGGGTGTCCGATAAGGACGCCCGCGCGCTCGCTTCCGACATGCGCACCACGCCCGACTTTATCGCTGGCATGACCAAACGCGCGAGATCGACCGAATTCGCGTGCTATGTTCGCAATTACACCAGCAGCGCCGTCCGCCTTGAAATTCCGTTCGGCGCCATGGAACGTGCTGCAACGATG
>JASHSE010000083.1 GCA_030036975.1 Xanthobacteraceae bacterium
GAGCCGCCGCGCGTTGTCGAACGCCGCTCTGGCGGCGTCGCGCGCGCCGAGCCGGTCATGAATAGCGCCGAGCGCGAACCAGGCGGTGGCAAAACCCGGCGCCAATTCCACGGTCTGCGCCAGAATGTCGGCAGCGCCGGCAAAATCGCCACGCGCCGCATGGTCGAGCGCCCACTTGTAGCGGCGGTCGGCAACCAGATCGCCGGACGAGACAAACAGCGGGCCGGTATCTTTCATCGCACGCCATTCCGGGGCGCGGGCGAAGCCCGCGAGCCCGGAATCCATAATCACCGCCAGCGAAGTATTGCAAAGACCGGAAGCATGGATTGCGGATAGCCGCTGGCGCTGCTTCCGGAATGACGCTCAGAGTTTATGTATGCCCCATGCGTCCTGAAGACATCCTGGCGCTGACGCCGGCGGGCTTGTGCTGCAAGTGCGGCGACTTTCATATCGATCCGACCCGGCCGGTGGAGCGGGCGCTGATCACGCATGCGCATGCGGACCACGCCCGCGCCGGCCACGGCGCGGTGCTGGCGACCGCGGCGACGCTCGACCTGATGCGGCTGCGCTACGGCGACAACTTCGCCGGCGCCACGCAGGCGGTGCGCTATGGCGAAAGGCTGACGCTCGACGGCGCCGCAGTGACGTTCCATCCCGCCGGCCACGTGCTCGGCTCGGCGCAGATCGCGGTCGAAGCCGGCGGTCTCCGCACCGTCGCCTCCGGCGACTATAAAAACTTGACCGATCCAGCGTCTGACCCGACTTGCGCGCCGTTCGAGCTCGTCCCCTGCGACGTGTTCATCACCGAGGCGACGTTCGCGCTGCCGGTGTTTCGCCACGGCGATCCGCGCGAGGAAATCGGCAAATTGCTGCACTCGGTCGCGTTGTTTCCCGAGCGCGCGCACCTGGTCGGCGCCTATTCGCTGGGAAAGGCGCAGCGCGTCATCGCGCTCATCCGCCAGGCCGGCTACGAGGCGCCGATTTATCTGCACGGCGCGATGGCGAGCATCACGCGCTATTACCAAAGCCGCGGCATCGCGCTCGGCGAGCTGCGCCCGGTGCGCGGCGCCGGCAAGACCGAGCTCGCCGGCACCATCACGCTATGCCCGCCGTCGGCGCTCGCCGATATCTGGACGCGGCGCTTCCCCGATCCGGTCACCGCCTTCGCCTCCGGCTGGATGCGGGTGCGCGCGCGGGCGCGGCAGCAGGGCGTGATGCTGCCGCTCGTTATTTCCGATCATGCCGATTGGGACGGCCTCACCGCCACGGTCGCGGCGACCGGCGCCGGCGACATCTGGGTGACCCACGGCCAGGAGGACGCGCTGGTCTATTGGTGCGGCACGCGCGGGCTCAAGGCGCGGCCGCTCGATATCGTCGGCTATGGCGACGAGGACGAAGGTTTGGACGGCACGACGCAGGCATCCTCCTCCCCGCAGGGGCAAGCAGAAGACAACGACGGCGGCGAAGACACATGAAACGCTTCGCCGAACTGTTGGATCGCCTCGCCTACGAGCCCGCGCGCAATGCCAAACTACGGCTGATGACGGAGTATTTCCGCACGACCGCAGATCCCGAGCGCGGTTGGGCGCTCGCGGCGCTGACCGGCGCGCTCAGCTTTGCGCACGCCAAGCCGGGCTTGATCCGCAATCTGATCGCCGAGCGCACCGACCCGGTACTGTTCGGGCTGTCGTACGATTACGTCGGCGACCTGTCGGAGACCGTCGCGCTGATGTGGCCCTCGCCGCTTGCGGGGCGAACTCCCTCCCCCCTTGCGGGGGAGGGTTGGGGTGGGGGGTCGGGAGGTGAGGCGCAAGCGTCGACGGGAGCAGAGCGCGCCTCTCGAGTTTTCGCGGGCCTCACCACCCCCGCCCCTATCCCCTCCCCGCAAGGGGGAGGGGAACAGCGAGCCGATGGCGACCTAAAACTATCAACCGTCATCGAAACGCTGACCACGCTCGGCAAGGCGCAATTGCCGCGCGAGCTGGCGCGCTGGCTCGATGCGCTCGACGAGACCGGGCGCTGGGCGCTGATCAAACTCGTCACCGGCGGCTTGCGGGTCGGCGTCTCGGCGCGGCTTGCCAAAACCGCAGCGGCGGCGCTCGGCGGCAAGGGGGCGCAGGAGATCGAGCTGATGTGGCCGTGCCTGGCGCCGCCTTACATCGAGCTGTTGGCCTGGCTCGAAGGTCGCGCCGAAAAACCGGCCAGCAGCGATCCGGCGCCGTTCCGGCCGCCGATGCTGGCGCAGGCGCTCGACGAGCCCGATCTTGCCGCGCTCGATCCCGCGGATTTTTTGGCGGAATGGAAATGGGACGGCATTCGCGTCCAGGCGGTCGCGGCGCCCTCGCCGCACGCTCCTGATCAACCCCCTCCCTACCCTCCCCCGCATGCGGGGGAGGGAAAATTGATGAATCCTCCCCCGCAAGTGGGGGAGGGTAAATTGATGAATCCTCCCCCGTATGCCGGGGAGGGTAATTCGATGAACCCCCTCCCGCGTGCGGGGGAGGGTAAATCGATGAACCCTCCCCCGCTTGCGGGGGAGGGTGGGGTGGGGGCAAGGCGGCTTTATTCGCGCACCGGCGAGGACATTTCCAAAAGCTTCCCCGATCTCATCGAGGCGCTGCATCTGCCGGGCGCCATCGACGGCGAGCTGTTGATCAAGCGCGGCGGTTTGGTGCAGTCGTTCAACATGCTGCAGCAGAGACTCAACCGCAAAACCGTGACGCCGAAATTGACCGCGGACTTTCCCGCGCACCTGCGCGCCTACGATCTGCTCGCCGATGGCAACGAGGATTTGCGCGGGCTGCCGTTCGCCGCGCGCCGCGCGCGGCTTCAGGATTTCGTCGCGCGGCTTGACGACGAGCGCGTCGACCTGTCGCCGCTGGTTGCATTCTCGACCTGGGACGACCTCATCGCCGCGCGGCAGAATCCG
>JASHSE010000084.1 GCA_030036975.1 Xanthobacteraceae bacterium
TTACGCCAAAATCGCTCGCGATCTGTCGCTGTGGCTGACCGAAGAGCAACGAGAATCGGGCAAACAACTGCTGAAATTCCATGCCACCGACCTACCGAACGGTATCGATGCGGTGGTCGAACAAGCGCGCGCCTACATGGCCGAGATCGACAGTCGGCTATCAGCGACGCCGGCCTCGCACGTCGATCATCCGCAGCTTGGTCGATGGTTCAGGGAGGCGACGGCACGCCAGCGCCAGGCGGCTACCGCTGCCGCGGTAGGATCGCGCCGTCAGGCCGCGGCGAAGGCGTTGCTCGACGCGCTGCGGGCCATCTATCGGAGCACGTTCGGCATGCCGCCGCGCGTCGGCCGATTCCATCCGCTCTGGGCCGACATGTCGCCGATAACCCGGGCCGTCACGGCCTGGGGGGACGCCGGCAAGCAAAACGTCTTATGGATCAGCTCGACCGCTTCGCTGCTCTACCGCAGACTGGGCGGCGCGCACATCGATCTCGCCAAGACTCTCAGCGCTGACATTGACGAGGCGATCGATCGAGCGGCGCCGTATGACGCGTGTATTTGCGAGCTGACCCTCCCTGAATTCCTCAAGATCGACCGGCTCTATGCCAATGTACGTCCGCTGGTGAAGGATGGCGGCCATATCCTCGTCTACGTCGCGAAGCGCGGCAAAGTATTCGAGGGCGCCAACCTGGTCCTGCAGGACGCGGCTTTTCCCGGCGTCGACGTTTCGCAGATTCATTTCTGGGGCGATGCCGCGACCTGGTTTTTGGCCATGCTGTATCTTCGGGCGTCGCGGTCCCTTCAATCCCTGCCAGTGCTTCGAGCTTTGATCGTCAGCGTCACGCTCCTGTTGCTGGCGCCGATCGTCCGGCTTGCCAATGCGCGCGCCGCGCGGCGCAATTCGACGATCTTCAGGTCGACATGGACGAGCCTGACGATGCAATTTACGGTAAGGCGCGCGCAATCGCTCAAAGGCAACAGCCTGGCCGAGCTCTCCGCTGCGTTACGCTGACGACAGACGCCATAGTCTTTGTGGCCTATCGACGCGCCGGAAAAGTCCCTGCTAAAAGGAATGTCCTAGTCGGGTCGATTTGGGAGGTCCCGTGAGCCACGCGGCGAAATTCCTCGACGAGGTGCGTGAAACGGCGCGCCGCATCGAGCCCGACGCCATCGAGGCGCTCTGCGACGAGCTTGCCGGTTTGCGCGAGCGCGAGGGTCGCCTGTTCATCCTCGGCGTCGGCGGCAGCGCCGGCAATTGCAGCCATGCCGTCAACGACTTTCGCAAGCTGTGCGGCATCGAGGCCTATGCGCCGACCGACAACGTCTCCGAGCTGACGGCGCGGACCAACGACGAGGGCTGGAGCACGGTGTTCGCGGAATGGCTGAAAGTGAGCCGCGCCGGGCCCAAGGATGCAATCCTGGTGTTTTCTGTCGGCGGCGGCAATCTGGAGAAGAACGTCAGCGCCAATCTGGTTGCCGCCATCGAGGAGGCCAAAAGCCGCGGCACGCGAATTTTGGGAATTGTCGGACGCGACGGCGGCTATACCAAAAAGTCAGGTGACGTAGTCGTCGTCATTCCGGCTGTCGAGCCGTCGCGCATCACGCCACACACCGAGGCATTCCAGGCTGTCGTCTGGCATTGCTTGGTATCGCACCCGAAGCTGCAGAGCCGCGCCACGAAATGGTGAGCAGGATCGGTTTGCCGTAATCGGACAATGCTGATATCGATTTTTCCCGCTCGGCGAAAAATGCACCATTGCCGCGTCACGACAACTGCGGCGGCCCATAAGGCTTGAACGCCGATGAGATTGCCATCATGGCTCAAGCGAACGGCGCTGGGCGTTGTGAAGCGCGCCGGATATGTTCTCATGACACAACAAATGTTTGCTCACTTGGAGGGTACCATTGCGGCCCTGCAGCATGCGGTTGCAGCCCCTGGCACGGCAGTCGACTATCAGGTGTTGACGGATTACGGCGCCAAGCTGCGCAAGTTCGAGGTTACGGACCCTGGCTTCTTCGCGCTATATGAGCGTGTCAAGCCTTACACGATGACGTCCATCGAGCGGCTCTATGCCATGCACAAGGCCGTCGAACACGTGGCGCGAGCCGGCGTTCAAGGTGCGATCGTGGAATGCGGCGTATGGCGCGGCGGCAGCATGATGATGGCCGCCTTGACGCTGCTTGCGCTTGGCAAAAGCGACCGAAATCTGCTTTTGTTCGATACCTTTGCCGGCCATCCGCGGCCCAATCCCGAGCGCGACTGCAAGGAGCATTACGAGTTTTGGCTGCAGCGCCGGCGTACCGACCAGTCAAGCTCCTGGGCGGAAGTGGCGCTGGAGGAGGTGCGCGACAATCTCGCGTCCACCGGCTACCCGCTCGACAAGGTAGCCTTTGTCAAAGGCATCGTGCAGGAAACGTTACCCACGAGCGCCCCCGCAGCCATCGCGCTGCTGCGCCTTGATACCGACTGGTACGACTCGACGGCCCACGAGCTGCGCCACCTCTATCCGCGCCTGGTGCCCGGCGGCGTTCTCATTGTCGATGACTATGGCGAGATGCAGGGACAGAAACAGGCGGTCGATGAGTTTTGCGAGCAGAGTGGAGCCGCCTTGTTGCTCAATCGCATTGATCATAGCGGCAGAATCGCGGTCAAATGCGTTGCTATTGAGAACCAAGCCGCGACGTCGATTTGAAGATCAGCCGGGCACCTCGAACCGTTGCAGTGCCTCGAACATCCGCTTGGGGAGAGCGGATTTGTACGTCCGCTCCCCGTGATGTGCTTCGCTATTTGATGATTGCGGCTGGAGCAAGATGAAGTTAAGTCGATTCAATCCATCGTCATTGCGAGGAGCCAATGGGTCCGGCCCGAAGTGGCCAGCCCTATGACAAGCTCAGCGACGAAGCAATCCGGAACGGCGCCGCCGCCCTGGATTGCTTCGCCTCGCTCGCAATGACGCGCAGCTTGTAGCCCGGGTTGAGCGTAGCGAAACCCGTGGTTCAACATCGTGGCTTGTATCGCCGTCCCCGGATTTCGCTTCGCTCAATCTGGGCTACTTGCTTATCCTAGATAATGGATGCTCAATGGGAATATTGAAGATTGCCATTCAACAACGGCTTTTCATTATCGTAATCACCGTACGGAATATCGCATTTGGAACACAGCGGCATTTTTGAGATATCGCGTCGCATGAAAGCTGCAAGCATTTCCTTGAAACGAGGACCATTTCGTATCTGGAGCAAACTCTCTTTGGTAATGTCGCCAATTTCCATCACATTTTCGGAGTCGCGGCAGGCGCAGGCTGAGACTTTGCCGTCGTCGTAGACCAACATGTAATAAGCCAACATTCTGCATAGCCGCAATGAGCGGTAGTCCAGTTCTTTCTTGTAGGAAAAGATCTTTTTGGCCCCCCTCTTTTTTCCCACCGCAACGATGCCGGCAAAGTTGTCTGGCAGTCCCATGCTGATCTGCGTGCGTGCAAAACCAAGAGACGCCAAATAATCCATGTGAAGCGTCAGTTCCTCCCGGTCATAGATGGTGCCATAGACGGTCAAGAGCCTCGCGCAGCCGGCACGCCCCATCGCGGCGTTTAACTTGCGCAATTTCTCCGAAGTAGCTTCGAACTTGCTGCCAACGTAGATTGCTTCGTGGCTTCTCTTGTCGTAGCCGGAAAACGACGCCTGGATGGACAGGCGGCCAGATTTTGCCGCCTCGCTCAGTCGCTCGATCTTCCTGTCGTTCAGCGGAGTGCAATTGGTATTGAGATGCACCTCAAAGCCTTCCGCGATCGCGATCTCGATGCACTCCAGGGCGTGCGGACTCAACAGCGGTTCACCCTGAGGACTCGTGAGATTCACCCTGAGGATATTGTTGCTCTTCATTTCCGCCAGCACGCGGCGGTACAAATCCATCGACATGAACCCCTTATTCCTTCGCCAAGCGGTCCAGCCGCACATCGTGCAGTTAAGATTGCAAATTCGCGCGATCTGGATGAGCACGAGCTCGGGAAGGAACTGCTTCGACTCGATGTAACGATAAACCGCCGCGTCCGCGGCAGCATCTTTGGCCGAGAAATGCCGCCGCAGGCTGGCGCGGAAGATGCGGCGCAACACCCAGTTCTGCCTGACCGGATCGATCCACTTTTCCGGAATTCTTAAACTGGGCATCCAAATCACCACGCGGACTTTGAGACGGCTGGGCTATGCACATAGAAATATCAGCAGCCATAAGTTTTTGCAACCGTCTACATCCACAGGACGAGCGTTGCGGCACGCCAATATCGTTCAGCGAAAAACGAGCGAGTTGGGCAGGGAGGGTCTGAAGCAGACCACAGCAGAACGAGCCGCGCAAGCGTGCCCGCGATTGCGAGAGCTCCGAGTTCGGAAAGCGTTATTTGACGTGTCGCAGTCTCGGCTTATGATGCAA
>JASHSE010000085.1 GCA_030036975.1 Xanthobacteraceae bacterium
AAGCCGACAAGATCGGTGAACGTGCCGCCGATGTCGATGGCGACGACGATCATCGCCGCGCCTTTTTGGGGCGCGGCGCCGGCAGGCCTGAGCAGTCGGGGAGATACGCCGCCACGGCGCCGCACAGTATAAGTTTTCGCCGAGAACACAATGTCTTGTAGGATGGATGGAGTGACGTAGCCCGCATGAGCGAAGCGATATGCGGGGATGTGCTCCCGGATTTCGCTTCGCTCATCCGGGCTACAGCGAAGAGAAATCACATGAAAGTCGAAACCATCAAATACGTCATGGGCGCGCTGACCGCCGCGGGCGCGCTTATTTACGAGGAAAAAATCTCCGGCCGTCGTCCGGCGGTGCTGGTGGCGCCGAACTGGATGGGCGTGACCGACAAGGCGATCGAGCGCGGCAAGCTCGTTGCCGGCGAGCGCTACGTGGTGCTGGTCGCCGACATGTACGGAGCAGGCACGCGGCCGGCCGATTTCGGCGAGGCGCCGCGGCTCGCCAATCCGTTGCGCGCCAACGCGGCCGAAGCGCGCTCACGCATCCGCGCCGCACTCGACACGCTGACGGCAGAAGGCAACAAGCGCGACCTGATCGACGGCCGCCGCGCCGCCATCGGCTTCTGCTTCGGCGGCGGCAACGTTTTGGAGCTGGCGCGCGACGGTGCCGATATCGCCGCCGCGGTGTCGATCCACGGCGATCTGAAAACCGCTGCGCCGGCACGCAAGGGCGCGGTCAAGGCCAAGCTTCTCGTCGCCCACGGCGCGCCCGATCCGGTCGTGCCCAAGGCCGACCGCGATGCCTTCGCGGCCGAAATGGATGCCGCCGGCGCCAAATGGCAGATGCTGGTGTTCAGCGGCATCTATCACGCCTACACCGATCAGGGTTTCGACGTGCCCGGCGTTTCCGGCTGGGACGAACCGGCGACGCGGCAGACCTATACGCTGACCCATCAGTTCATCGCCGACGCATTCAACGGCCGGCTGTGATTTGGAATGATGTCATGGCGAGGAGCCAACGGGTCCGGCCGAAGTAGCCGGCCCGATGACAAGCTCCGCGACGAAACAATTCCCCACCCTAACCCTCCCCGCTTGCAAGGGAGGGACGGCGGGGCGCTGGATTGCTTCGCTTCCGCCTTGGCGCTGACGGTCGCCGCTAGAGCCGGGCAGCCGGCTTTTCAGAATTATTCGGTGATGCTGGGCGCGTCCGGCACCTTTTTGATCTGCATGACGCCGTCGGCGATGATTTTCGTCAGCTGAATCACCGACTGGCTCAGCGCCGCATACTCGACGATCTCGCGTTCGACGCGGTTGCCGTCGGCGTGCAGCTTGTCGCGCAACGTCCGCAACTCTCCGATCAGAAGATCAATCTCACGCGTCGAATGCGCCGAAACCCGGCGCAACAGGGTGCTGAGATTGTTGGCCGCAAGTTCGCTGTCGCTCTCTGCCTGACGCAGAGTGGTGGCGTCGCGGCGCACCAGTTCGCGGATATTGCTCTCGACCTCGACCCCCGGCCGCTCGCCTTCCGCGCCACGCTGTCTGACAATGCTCATGATGACTCCCCAACTTGCCGCCCGCCATTCGGGCGGCCCCGCACCCATCATGGCCGCATGAAAATGTGACCACTTCGCGGCCTGCCGAAGGCGTCCATCGTGCCCTGAATTCTGGCTTCGGAGGACATCCGGATGCCACAATCGCACGGTGCGCGCTTCGCCACTCGATCCGGCGGCCGGAGCTAGGGGAATAATCCTGAACGCCAGTTCAGGACGGAACTGCGCACCAAATTGCGACAAATACTAAGCTGCAGATCGGAACGAAAAACGCGCCAAATTTTTACCTGTCAGTCCCCTTGAGAACAGCGAGGAACAGCAATGAAGCGCACTCTTTTGGCACTGTCCGCAGTCGCGGCTCTGACGGTCTCGGCAGGCGTGGCGAGCGCGCAAGACGTTCAAGTCGGACCCGGCGGCGTCGACGTCGGCCCGCGGCATCACTACTACGATACCGATCGTGGCGATCGTGGCTGTCGTACCATTATCGACCATCACGTCGGCCCGAACGGCAACAGTGTGACGGTCCGGCGCCGCGTCTGCGATTGATCGCGGAGCCTTCAAGACTGATCGCAAAGCGAAGCAAATAAGCAAAGCCCCGGCGCGAGCCGCGACGCTTGAAATCGAGCCGCCGGACGAAGCCGAAATGGCGCGGCGGCTCGAGGCACTCCTGGCGAAGCGCTATCCGTATATCGTCGCTGAGACTGGCGCTGAAGTGGTCGGTTATGCCTACGCGGGTCCATATCGAGACCGCCGGGCCTATGACTGGTGCGTGGAGGACTCGATCTCGGTGGCGCCCGAATTGCACCGCAGGGGCATTGGGCGGCGGCTGCTTACGGACCTGATTGCTGCTGCGGAGATCCTCGGCTTTCGACAAATGCTGGGTGTGATTCGGCGAATACCGGATCGATCGGCGTGCATGCCGCACCCGGCTTCCGCCACATCGGAACGTTCCAATCCATCGGCTTCAAGCACGGCCGCTGGCTCGACACTGTGCTGATGCAGCGCGCTGGGCAGCGGCGGCGCCGCGCCGCCTTGAGCCTCAGCTCACCACCAGGCGCAGCGAGCGATCGAGCGCGCCGAGCACCCCGTCCAATTCCTGGCCGCGACGCACAATGTGTCCGGTCGCCGAGATCACGCTGTACGCACCCTGGCGACGCTCCAGACGCAGGTTCTTCTCGATGCGATAAATCGGCACTTCGCAGGAATGCCGGAAAACCGAAAACACGGCGCGGTCCTTGAAGAAATCGATGGCGTAATCGCGCCACTCCCCCGCGGCAACCTTGCGGCCGTAAAGTCTCAGGATGCGGTCGAGTTCGCGCCGGCTGAACGTGACTTTGCTGGCGGGAACACAGGCGCGAAATTCCGCTCCGCGCCGGGGTGCCCCAATGCGCTCTACGCGATGGGGACCCCGCAACTGGCTTGGTTCGATTTCGCCGAGATCCATCCGGCGCCTCCTTGATCTTGCAGGTGTCGTCAGGATGTCATGATCGCGCCGCCGGACGGCGCCCGCAAGGGCCTCGTGCGTGGCAAAACGCCGGATGCAAGCAGGAGGCGAGGCGGCGGCTTCACTGCCCCGAAAGGCTGAGCCGCCCGGCACTGCGGCATTTTTGACCGGCCGGAATCACGGCTTCGTTAATCGAATCATAATGCAGCCCCATTTCGGCCAAGCACGTGCCAAGCTGCCTTGCGACATCGCCACCGTTGCCTCACGGCCCGGTCCGGCTCGTATTCCGGATTCCTCAGCCCCCCAGCCCCCCGGGGTGCGGACGGACCGGGTCAGAGTATGCGTACGGTTCAATTCCCCCAATTTCTCTGGCCGGCGCCGTGCCGGCCTTTTTTTCGAATGACGGGCTGGTCGCGGTTTCTGCTGTGCGAACCGCGTCAGCGGGATCAATCGTGCTTCTGGGATAAAAGCGGCGAACAGCGCGGACGAAGCT
>JASHSE010000086.1 GCA_030036975.1 Xanthobacteraceae bacterium
GCAGCGCGGCGATGACGCGGCGCGATTCGTCGCGCAGTGCCCGCGCCTCGTCGAGCGCAGCGTCGTAGCCAGCGCGAATAAAACCGCCGTCGCGGCGATAGGCCGGCAGTTCCTCGGCCAGCGCGCGTAAAAGTTCGGCGGCGAGCGCGGCATCGGGCCGGCGCAACGCCGCCGCGGCCTGCGCCAGTTCGCGCGGCGCATCCGCACCGTCCAGCCCGAGCGCCGCGATGGTCGCAGCCAGCTCCGCCGCCGCCAAAATGCCGTCGCGGATCGCCGCAAGATCGCGCGGGCCGCCGCGGCCGATCACGATGCGCGCCAAGGCGCGGGCGAGGTCGGGTGCGGCGCGCAGGTGCTTGCGCACCTCACCGCAGATCGTGGCGCCCGCGACAAACGCCGCAACCGCATCAAGGCGGTGCGCGACGGCCACGGGATCGGTCAGCGGCGCGGCCAGCCGCTGCGCCAGAAGGCGCGAGCCCGCGGCCGTCACGGTGCGGTCGATGGCGCCGAGCAGCGAGCCGCGGCGCTCGCCAGCGAGCGTGCGATGCAGTTCGAGGTTGACGCGCGTGGCCTGATCGATGGCGAGCGTGGCGCCGGGCGCCTCGCGCACGGGCGGCGACAGCGGCGGCCGTTTGCCGATCTGGGTGCGCTCGATATAGGTGACCGCCGCAGCGGCCGCGGTGAGTTCGAGGCGCGAAAATGCGCCGAAGGCGTCCATGGTGGCGACGCCGAAAAAAACTGCCAGCCGGCGCTCGGCGGTGGCGCCGTCGAACACGTCGCGGGCGAGCGGGGTGAGCGCCGACGCCGCCGGCAGCGCGCGCAAAATGGGCGCCAGTTCGGCGTCGGCATAGAGCGCGTCGGCGACGATGATCTCGCCGGGCTCGATGCGGGCGAGCGCGGCGGCGAGCGCGCCGCGCTCGCACTCGGCGACGCGAAACTCGCCGGTCGAGATATCGATCCAGGCGAGCGCGAAGCGGTCGTCGCCCGACGAAGCGCGGGCGCGCGCCAGCGCCAGCAGATAATTGTTGCGCCGCGCGTCGAGCAGCGAATCCTCGGTGAGCGTGCCGGGGGTTACGAGCCGCACCACGTCGCGGCGCACCACGCTCTTGCCGCCGCGCTTGCGCGCCGCGACCGGATCCTCGAGCTGCTCGCACACCGCGACGCGATGGCCGAGCGCGATCAGCCGGTGCAGATATTCGTCGGCGCGCTCGATCGGCACGCCGCACATCGGGATGTCGCGGCCCAAATGCTTGCCGCGCTTGGTCAACACGATGCCGAGCGCGCGCGACGCCGCCTCGGCGTCGTCGAAGAACAATTCGTAGAAATCGCCCATCCGGTAGAACAACAGGCAATCCGGATTGGCGGCCTTGATCTCGATGTACTGCTCCATCATGGGCGTGATGCGGGCGACTTCGTCGGCCGCTTTGGGCGTCGCGCCGCCGCCTGCCTCGGGCGAGTCGACCGAACCGTTCGTGATGGGGCGCGGGGCATCCATGATGCAGTGCACGCTAGCAGATGGCTCGGCCGGTTGCATCGGTCCGCGCCGGGGCGCCGTGCCGACCCGCGACAACGCGGCCGACGCGTCGGCTGCGTGTTTTGACTTGGCAAACTCCCGCAAAGGGACGACGATCATGTGTGAACGCCGGGCAACACGGCGAATTTCGGAACCAAGGAGGACAATGCACTTCTGGGAGGACACCCATGGTAGCGGCTACCGACGTCAATTATGCGCTCACGCCGGATCAGCATACCCGTGAGCTGCGCCGCGCCCTCGTCGCGGCGACGGTGGGCACCACGATCGAGTGGTACGACTTTCTGCTCTACAGCACGATGGCCGGACTGGTGTTCGGCAAGCTGTTCTTCCCGAACGAATCCGCGCTGACCGCGACGCTCAACGCGTTCGCTATTTATTTCGTCGGCTTCGTCGCGCGCCCGATCGGCGCGTTCATCTTCGGCCATTATGGCGATCGAGTCGGCCGCAAATCGACGCTGATCGTCACATTGGTGTTGATGGGCGTATCGACCTTCTTGGTGGCGTTCTTGCCGGGCTATGCCTCGATCGGCGTCTGGGGTGCGGTGCTGTTGACCATTCTGCGCCTGATCCAGGGCATCGGCGTCGGCGGCGAATGGGGCGGCTCGGTGCTGCTGACGCTGGAATGGGCGCGCCACAACCGCGAGCGCGGCTTCCTCTCGTCGTGGCCGCAATTCGGCGGTCCGGCCGGTTTGTTCCTGGCCAACCTCGCCGTTCTCATCTTCAGCAGGATGTCGGGCGACGCATTCCTGGCCTGGGGCTGGCGCATCCCGTTCGCGCTGAGCATCATCCTGGTCGCCATCGGCCTGTGGATCAGGCTGCGCATCCTGGAAACGCCGGTGTTCCGCAAACTTGTCGCGGAGCAAAAGATCGAGCGGGCGCCCATCATCGAAGTCTGCCGCAAGGCGCCGGGTGCGATCATCGCCGGAATGCTGGCGCGGACCTCGGAGCAGGGCCCGTTCTACATCTTCACGGCCTTCATCTTCGCCTACGGGACGACGACGCTGCATGCGCCGCGCGATCTGCTGCTGGCCGGCGTGCTGGTGGCGGTGTGCGTGTCGGCGTTCACCATCCCGTTCAGCGGCTGGCTCTCCGACCAGATCGGGCGCAAGAAGATGTACATGATCGGCTGCGCCACGATGGGCGTGTTCGGCTTCATCTACTTCGGCCTGATCGACACCGGCTCATACGTGTTGATCTTCATCGCCATGGTGCTGTCGCTCATCCCGCATGACATGCAGTATGGGCCGCAGGCGGCGCTGATCGCCGAAAGCTTCACGCCGCGCCTGCGCTACAGCGGCGCCTCGATCAGCTATCAGCTCGCCTCGATCACCGCCGGTGGGCCGGCGCCGCTGATCGCGACCGCATTGTTTGCCGCCTATCGTTCGGGGACGCCGATCGCGATCTACATCGCGATCACCGCAATCATCTCGATCATCGCCACGGCTTTTCTGAAGGATTACGCCGGCCAGGATATCTCGGCCGAATACGATGCCGAGCCGCCCGTCAAGCGCGCGGCTTGATTGATGCCAGTCGGCGCATTCTCCTCTCCCCGCGCGCGAGGAGAGGACTTGAATGAAAAGCGGTGCCGTCTGTTTCAGGCGCACCGCCTCTTCAGCATTGCCAAGGTGTCTGACTGCGCGAGCTTTGACGTGAGGGCTCTCACTCTAACTCGCGCAGCTTGAAGCGTTGCAGCTTGCCGGTGGCGGTGCGCGGCAGGTCGGGCCGGATGTCGATCCAGCGCGGATATTTCCACGGGCCGGCGCTCGCTTTGACGTGCACGCGCAGCGTTTCGATGAGGCGCTCGTCGGCGGCAAAGCCGTTGCGCAGCACGATGAAGGCCTTCGGCTTGACCAGCCCGTCGGCGTCCTGTTTGCCGATCACCGCGGCCTCCAGCACCGCCTCGTGGGAGGCGAGTGCGGCCTCGACTTCGAACGGCGACACCCACATGCCGCTGACCTTGAACATGTCGTCGGTGCGGCCGCAGTAATGGAAGTAGCCTTCGGCATCGCGGAAATATTTGTCCCCCGTAAAGGTCCATTCGCCCGCGAACGTGCGCCGGCTTTTGTGCCGCTGATTCCAATAACCCTCGCCGGCGGTCGGGCCGCGCACGATGAGCTCGCCGATTTCGCCAGCGGCCAGCTCCGCGCCGGCTTCGTCGACGATTTTCAGCTCGTAGCCGGGCACCGGCTTGCCGGTCGTGCCGTAGCGTATGTCGCCCGGCTGGTTGCTCAAAAAGGTCTGGAACATCTCGGTCGAGCCGATGCCGTCGAGCACGTCGACGCCGCACGCGTCGCGCCAGCGCTTACCGAGCTCGGCCGGCAGCGCTTCGCCCGCCGAGATGCACAGCCGCAGCCGGTCGGAGCCGGCGCCGCGGCGCATGTCCTTGTGCGCCAACAGCGAGGCATAGAGCGTCGGCACGCCGTAAAAGATCGTCGGCCGATGCCGCCGCATGACGCCGAACACCGCATCAGGCGTGGGCCGCTGCGGCAGCAGCACCGTCGTGGCGCCGACCGACAGCGGGAACGCCATGGCGTTGCCCATGCCGTAGGAGAAAAACAGCTTGGCGACGGAGAACACGACGTCGTCCTCGCGGATGCCGATCACGTGCCGGCCCATCAGCCGCGCCGCCGCCAGCGGCGTGGTGTGGACGTGCTTGACGCCCTTGGGCTCGCCGGTCGAGCCGGACGTGTACATCCAGAACGCGACTTCGTCGGACAGCGTCGGCGCCACGAACGGCTTCGTGTCGCGGTTTGCGGACAGCTCGGCAAAATCCCGCACCCCGCGCCCGGCAAAGGCCGCTTTGTCCTGGTCGCGCGCGCCGACCAGAATAATCGTGCGCAGCCGCGGCAAGCGGTCGAGAATGGGAATGATCGCATGCGTCAGGGCGGCCGCAATAACGATCGCGGAGGCGCGGCTGTCGCCGAGGATGTAGGCGTATTGCTCGCTGGTCAGCAGCGTGTTGAGCGGCAGCACCACGATGCCGGCGCGCACGCCGCCCCAGAACGCCACCGGAAAATCGACAATATCGGGCAGCAAAAGCGCAAGCCGCTCCTCCGGCCGCAGGCCGAGTTCGAGCAGCGCCGCCGCGAACGCGCAGGTGCGCGCCTGCAGCTCGCCATAGGTCAGCGCGCGGTCGCTATCGAGGAACGCAATTTTTTCGCCAAGCCCACGCGCGACCGGCGCATCGACCAAATCCGTAACGGCGTTGTACGGCTTGCGCTGTAGGAGATCTTCCAGCATCGGATCGGTTTTGGCGACCGCTGAGCAGCTCATGCGCTGCCGGCGGGAGCGTAATGCGAGACTGCCGCGCCTGCAAACAATCTGTGGCTGGTTAGGCGCTGCAAGAGCGCTCGCAATCGCGCGTCGCACTTGCCAGCGCGGTTAATTCCCAGAAAAATACCGGGCCATTGCCGGAGTCCCGGTGATTTGCCAAACGAGTCGCCAACTGTCTGCAAGTGATCTGCCATGAGCCGCGCTGACGCTATCGCTCGCGCGCACGCGCACTTTGACGACGGCGGCTTTCTCGCCGATTTGACGCGCCGCGTCGCCATCCCGAGCTCGAGCCAGGAGCCGGAGCGCGCCGGCGTGTTGCGCGGTTATTTGGTCGATGAAATCGCGCCGACGCTCGCCAAGCTTGGCTTCACCTGTCGCATTCTCGACAACCCGCACGGGCCGCCGGTGCTCGCCGCCGAGCGCATCGAAAATCCCGCGCTGCTCACGGCCTTGGTGTACGGCCATGGCGACACCGTGCGCGGCCTCGACGACCTTTGGCGCAGCGGCCTGTCGCCTTGGACAATCGTGGTCGAGGGCGAGCGCATCTATGGCCGCGGCACCGCCGACAACAAGGGCCAGCACGGCGTCAATTTCGGCGCGCTGGCTGCGGTGCTGGCCGAGCGCGGCGCGCTTGGCTTCAACTGCAAGATTCTGTTGGAAATGGCCGAGGAGGTCGGCTCGGCGGGCTTGCGCGAGCTCTGCGCCGCGCATGCCGACGATCTTTTCAAAGCCGACGTGCTGATCGCCTCGGACGGGCCGCGCATCGCGCCCGATCGGCCGACGCTGTTTCTCGGCGCGCGCGGCGGCTATCCGATCGATCTCTTGGTCGATCTGCGCGAAGGCAGCCATCATTCCGGCAATTGGGGCGGGCTCCTCGCCAACGCCGGAATCGTTCTGGCGCAGGCGCTGGCCACCATCACCGATGCGCGCGGCGCTATTCGCGTTCCCGAATGGCGGCCGCCGCTGCCGCAGTCGGTGCGCGATCTGTTGGTCGGCGTTGAGGTCGACGGCGGCGCGGAGGGGCCGGCGATCGACCGCGACTGGGGCGAGCCGGGCCTGACGCCGGCCGAGCGCGTGTTCGGCTGGAACAGCTTTGAGGTCCAGGCCTTCGTCGCCGGCACGCCGGAGCGGCCCGTCAATGCCATTCCGGGCACGGCGCGGGCCCATTGCCAGCTCAAATACGTGGTCGGCACCGATGCCGACGACATCGTTCCGGCGCTGCGGCGGCATCTCGATCGCCACGGCTTTGCCAACGTCGCAGTGCGCCGCGGCCGCTCGAGCCTGTTCAAGGCGAGCCGTCTCGATCCAGCCGATCCGTGGGTCGACTGGGCCAGAGACTCGATCGCGCGCACGACCGGGAATGCGCCGACGGTGTTGCCCAATTTCGGCGGCTCGCTGCCGAACGATATTTTCGCCGAAATTCTCAATCTGAAGACGCTGTGGATCCCGCATTCCTACGCCGGCTGCTCGCAACACGC
>JASHSE010000087.1 GCA_030036975.1 Xanthobacteraceae bacterium
AAGGCGTCAGCGCGTAAGCCGGCACGCAGTCACGCGGCGCGCAAGCCTGCGCCGTCGAACGGCCATCCGATTGCCGCACTGGGCATCGCTCAAATCGGAGCGAACCCAGGCAGCGTCGCGCCGGTGCCGACTTCCGCATCGGGCTTGCAGACGCACAAGTTCCGCGTCGGCCAGACCGTGTTCTACACGTCGAGCCCGATCAGCCGGCCCGGAGCCAGCGGCAGCTATAAGGTGGTCCGATTGCTGCCGTCCGATGGCGATGATTATCAATACCGGATCAAGAACCCCGGCGAAGCCTTCGAGCGCGTGGCCAAAGAAAGCCAGCTCGAACTCGAAATCTGATTGCGGGCGGGTATTGCCGGAGCAACACGCGCGCGCCGTGGTAGCACGACATGAGCGCTGCTGGTGCTCGCCGTAATGCCCGGGAGTTTGCGGCTGACATCCGGCTCTGGCCTTGGCGCGCCGGCTGAGCCATACTTTCGCCTGCGTTCCCTCCTGTCACGTCGTCTCGCGTTCGTTCAGTCATGGTGCGTTAAATGCCACGGATCGATCCCGCGATCTTGGCTTGGGCGACGCCGCTGTGGATCGCGGCAAGCGCTGCGGCGGCTCTTGCCGTCGTGGTCTATGCGCTGGCATCTGGCCCGCGGCGCAAGGACGGGCCGGCTGCGTTCGGGCGTATGCTTCTTGTCATCCTCGGTGCCAGCCTTTGCGGCGTGGTGGCCTGGGCGCTGTTGGCCAACGGGGCAGCGCGCGAGCGCAGCGCCGAGCGGCGGGCGCTTGAAGCGCGCGCCGCACAGTTGAGCGCGCAGGCGCTGAGCCCGGGTTCGCCGCTCGCCTGCCTCGACGCCGCGATTGGCGACACGATCGAGACCGCATGTACCAGGATGTTGTTTGCCTCACCGGCTTACCTTGCCGACGCAATCTCCTATGTGGCCGCCCAGTTTGCCTTGCTATCGGATATGACGGCCTATGCCGACCGCGGTGGAAAGGATATCGGCGCTACGCTTGAGCCGCTCCGCCGGTCCCTTGAAGCCGATCCGTTCGGCATCCTGGCTCATGTTCTGTCGGTGCGTAACAGCTGCACCGCGGATAAATGTCCGCCGCTGCGGCTGCTGCGCGACCCCAGTCACGTGCGGACCAACCTCATCGCCCAGACGCTCGACCGCTACGTCGATCAATACCGCGACGCGTGGGCCAAGTTGCCCGAAGGTCCGGTTGCCGAATTGCCCGACATTGCGGCGGCTGGAGCGATCGAGCCGAATGCGCCCGGCAAGCGCAAGGTCAGCGTCAACATCGATTTTCCGAGCGCCGACTCGATCCCGCCGATCAGCATCATGAACCCCGAGCCGAATGGGCCGGCCGAGCCCCACGGTGCCGCCGCCAAGCGCGCGGAGAAGCCGGCCGCCCATGAGGTGCGCCAGCCGGGCGGGGCCGGGTCCGAGCAAGTCAGCACTGATCCGGTCTGGACCCCTGCGCCGGCGCAGACGCGTTGACGGCTGCTGACTTGGCACCCCATTGCGCGGCCTACTTGGCCCGCTACTGATGGGCGTCATGTTCGGCTCGGTCCTGATCGCCAATCGCGGCGAAATCGCTTGCCGCATTGCGCGCACCGCCAAGCGCCTCGGCATGCGCACCATCGCGGTCTATTCCGCGGCCGACGCCGAGGCGCTGCATGTGCGCGTTTGCGATGAAGCCCGTCCGATCGGACCCGCCGAGGCGCGCGCGAGCTATCTGTCGATCGAACGGCTGATCGAAGCCGCGCGACGCGCGCACGCCGAGTGCATCCATCCGGGCTACGGCTTTCTGTCCGAGAACGCCGATTTCGCCGAAGCGTGTGCACGAGCGGGCCCGGTGTTCGTCGGGCCGCCGCCGGCGGCGATCCGCGCCATGGGACTCAAGGACCGTGCCAAGGCGTTGATGGAGGCGGCCGGCGTGCCGGTCGTGCCGGGCTATCACGGCGAGCGCCAGGAACCGAGATTCCTCAAAGAGAAGGCGTACGAGATCGGCTATCCGGTGCTGATCAAGCCGGCGGCCGGCGGCGGCGGCCGCGGGCTGCGCCGGGTCGAGCGTCACGCCGAATTCGAGGCGGCGCTGGAAGCGGCGATCCGCGAAAGCGCGGCCGCATTCGGCACAAGCCGCGTGCTCATCGAGAAATACGTCGCGGCGCCGCGTCATATCGAAATACAGATTTTCGCCGACCGCCACGGCAACGTCATCCATCTCGGCGAGCGCGATTGCTCGCTGCAGCGCCGGCATCAGAAAATCATCGAGGAGGCGCCGGCACCGGGCATGACCGCCGACTTGCGCGCGCAGATGGGCGCGGCGGCGGTCGAGGCCGCGCGCGCGGTCGGCTATAGCGGCGCCGGCACCGTCGAGTTCGTCGCCGACGGCACCGCGGGGCTGCGCCCCGGCGCGTTCTGGTTCATCGAGATGAACACGCGGCTGCAGGTGGAACACCCGGTAACCGAGACAATCACCGGGCTCGATCTCGTCGAATGGCAGTTTCGGATCGCCGCGGGCGAGCGGCTGCCGCTCGCCCAGGAGCAAGTTCGACAGCAAGTTCGCCTCCACGGTCACGCCGTCGAGGCGCGCGTTTACGCGGAGGATGTCGAGAACGGCTTTTTGCCGTCCCCCGGCCGGATCGCCGCGCTGCAGTGGCCCGCCGATGTCCGCATCGACACCGGAGTCGAGGCCGGCAGCAACGTCCCGCCGTTTTACGATCCGATGATCGCCAAGCTGATCGCGAATGCGCCGACGCGCGAGGCCGCGCTCGATCGGCTGAAGAACGCGCTCGATCGCACCGTGATTGCCGGGCCGCGCACCAACCTTGCGTTTCTCACGGCGCTCTGCCGTGCGCCTGCCTTCCGCAGCGGCCGGGTCGATACCGGGTTCATCGACCGCAATCTCGCGGCGCTTGGCGCCATCCCGCACGAACCGGACTATGCCGCCGCGGCGCTCGGCGCGGCGCGCCTGGTGGCGC
>JASHSE010000088.1 GCA_030036975.1 Xanthobacteraceae bacterium
TTTCGCGCGCTGCTCAATCATTGCGGCGGGGCTCGCGCCGCGCTCGAAGCGTTGCCGGCGCTGGCGCGGCGTGGCGGCGGGACCGTGGCACCGAAGATTTGTTCGCGTGCCGAGGCGGAGCGCGAAATCGAGGCGGCGGAGAAATGCGGCGCGGCGTTTGTCGCGCTCGGCGAGGCCGATTATCCGCGCCGGCTGCAGGCCATCGACGATGCGCCGCCGCTCATCGCCGTGCGCGGCAATCGCGCGGCGCTGGCGTTGCCGGCGGTGGCGGTGGTCGGCTCGCGCAATGCTTCGGCGGCGGGCCTCAAAATGACCGAGCGCATCGCGCGCGGGCTTGGCGACGCGGGCTTTGCCACCATCTCCGGCCTCGCTCGCGGCATTGATGCGGCGGCGCATCGCGCCAGTCTGGAAAAGAGCGGCACCATCGCGGTGCTCGCCGGCGGGCTCGACCGGCTCTATCCGCCGGAGCACGCCGAACTGGCCGAGGACATTTTGGCCGCCGGCGTCCTGCTCACCGAGATGCCGTTCGGCTGGGAGCCGCGGGCACGCGATTTTCCGCGGCGCAATCGGCTGATCTCCGGGCTTGCGCTCGGCGTCGTCATCGTCGAGGCGGCAAAGCGCTCGGGCTCGCTGATCACGGCGCGACTCGCCCTCGAACAGGGCCGCGAGGTCTTTGCCGTGCCCGGCTCGCCGCTCGATCCGCGCGCCGAGGGCACCAACGGGCTCCTCAAGCAGGGCGCGACGCCGGTGACCGAAGCCGCCGACATTATAACCGTGCTGCAGCCGATCATCGGCACGGACGTGCCACTGCGCGAGCCAGACATTGCCGACGAGGCGGAGGACGGCGAACCGGCGGCCGACGAGCGCGCGCGGGTTCTCGGCCTGCTGTCGCCTGCGCCGGTGTCGATCGACGATCTCATCCGGCTTTCCAAAACTTCGCCACGGGTGGTCCGCATTGTGCTCCTCGAACTGGAAATCGCCGGCCGCCTGGAACGCCACGGCGGCGGTTTGGTCTCGCTGATTTGAGCGGCGCCGACGTGAAGCAGCAGTTTTATCGGCCCATGGTGACGCGCCGGACAGTATTGCGCATGGCTTCGATGCTGGCCCTCACGATGAGCACTGCCGGCGCGGAGCCTTTTGATCATTTCCTCATCCGGCTTCGCGCCGACGCGGCGGCGCGCGGCGTGACGGCCGCGACGTTCGACGCTGCGCTGGGTGGCGTCACGCCGGATCCAGCAGTAATGGCGGCGATGCGGCGCGAGCCGGAATACGGCAAGCCGATGCCCGCGTATCTGGCGGGCCTGGTGTCGCCGACGCGGATCGCGGCGGGCCAGCGTAAGCTCGCCCAATGGGCCGACACGTTGCGCGCGGTGCAGCACCGCTTCGGCGTCGAGCCGGCGATCTTGGTCAGCATCTGGGGCATCGAATCAGGGTTCGGCGAGGCGCCCGGCGGCTGGGATGTGTTTCGCTCGCTTGCGACGCTGGCGGCCGCGCGTTTTCAGCATCCTCTGTTCCGCAACGAACTCTTAAGCGCGCTCGTCATCCTGCAGCAAGGAAAGATTCCGCGCGGCCAATTGGTCGGCTCGTGGGCCGGCGCCATGGGGCAGCCGCAGTTTCTGCCGTCGAGCTATCTGCGTTACGCGGTCGACTTCGACGGCGACGGCCGCGCCGATATTTGGTCGAGCGTGCCCGACGTGCTCGCCTCGATCGCCAACTATCTGCAAAAGTTCGGCTGGCGCGCCGGCTTGCCGTGGGGATTTGAAGTCGCCGTACCGCAAGAATTCGATTTTCGACCAAGCCGCGGCTCGTTCCGGCAATGGACCGAACGCGGTTTTAGGCATGCCGACGGCGGCGCGCTGCCGGAGGCCGGCGCGGCGATCCTGTTTTTTCCGAGCGGCGTTTCGGGTCCGGCATTTTTGGTTACCGATAATTTCGTCGTCATCAAAACGTTCAATAATTCGGACGCCTACGCGCTCGCGGTCGGCACCTTGTCCGATCGGCTGCGCGGCGGAGCCCCGATCCGCGCCGCCTGGCCGGCCGACGATTATCAGCCCTCGCGCGAGGCGCGTGTCGCGCTGCAGCACCGCCTCGCCGCCCTCGGCTTCAAGGTCGCCGATTTCGACGGCCATCTCGATTTCGACCTGCGCGATGCGGTCCGCGAGCTGCAGCGGCGCTTCGGCATGACCGCCGACGGCTATCCGAGCCGCGCCTTTCTGCAGCGGCTCGGCGTGCCGGCCCGGTGAGCCCGTAAAGCTGCATATGATATGAAGGCAACCTAACCGAGCGCGCATATTGGCCGTGGAACACTGGCCAAGCGGCGCCGTTCTCGCCGCCACCCAGAAGCCGGGTTCCCCGGTTAATGATTTGACAGGCGGGGCTGCATTACCCATGTTCCCGGCGGCTCCGCTAAGGCCATGACCCCCTATAGCGACAGAAACCAAGTAGGATCATTGAGTTAGCATGGACCTGGTACTGGTAGAATCGCCCGCCAAGGCGAAGACGATCAATAAATATTTGGGTCGGGGCTACGAGGTTCTGGCCTCGTTCGGCCATGTCCGGGACCTGCCGGCCAAGAGCGGTTCGGTCGATCCCGATCACAATTTTCGCATGCTCTGGGAGGTCGATCCCAAGGCACAGAAGCGCCTCAACGACATCGCCCGGGCGGTCAAGGGCGCCGACCGGCTCATCCTCGCCACCGACCCGGACCGCGAGGGCGAGGCGATCTCCTGGCACGTCCTGCAAGTGCTCAAGGACAAAAAGGCCCTCAACGGACAGGACATCCAGCGCGTCGTCTTCAACGCCATCACCAAGCAGGCGGTGACCGAAGCGATGAAGAATCCGCGCGGCATCGACCAGGCTCTGGTCGACGCCTATCTCGCCCGCCGCGCGCTCGACTATCTCGTCGGCTTTACCTTGTCGCCGGTGCTCTGGCGCAAGCTGCCGGGCGCCCGCTCGGCGGGGCGGGTGCAATCGGTGGCGCTGCGGCTTGTCTGCGACCGCGAGCTCGAAATCGAAAGATTCGTCCGCCAGGAATATTGGTCGATCGTCGCCACATTGGCGACGCCGCGACAGGAGACCTTCGAAGCACGGCTCGTCGGTGCCGACGGCAAGAAATTGCAACGCCTCGATATTGGCTCGGGCGCCGAGGCCGAAGCCTTCAAGCGCGCGCTGGAGAGCGCGGCGTTCACGGTGGCGGCGATCGAAGCAAAGCCGCTCAAGCGCCATCCGCAGCCGCCGTTCACCACCTCCACCCTGCAGCAGGAAGCAAGCCGCAAGCTCGGCTTCGCCCCGGCCCATACGATGCGCGTGGCGCAGCGGCTCTACGAAGGCATCGACATCGGCGGCGAGTCCGTCGGCCTGATCACCTATATGCGAACCGACGGCGTGCAGATTGCCAACGAAGCGGTTGCGGCCGCGCGCCGGCTCATCGAGAGCGATTACGGCGCCCGCTATGTGCCGAACGTGCCACGCCGCTATGAGGCCAAGGCCAAGAACGCCCAGGAAGCCCACGAAGCGATCCGGCCGACCGACCTCTCGCGCCGGCCGCGCGACGTCAAGCGTCACCTCGATGCCGATCAGGCCAAGCTTTACGAACTGATCTGGCTGCGCACGGTGGCAAGCCAGATGGAATCGGCCGAGCTCGAGCGCACCACCGCCGACATCGCCGCCAAGGTCGCCGCCCGCCTGCTCGAGCTGCGCTCAACCGGCACGGTGATCAAGTTCGACGGCTTCCTCACGCTCTATCAGGAGGGCCGTGACGAGGATCCGGAGGATGAGGAGTCGCGCCGTCTGCCGGAAATGAGCGCAGGCGAGCGCCTCACCAAGCGCGCCATCACGGCCGACCAGCATTTCACCGAGCCGCCGCCGCGCTATTCCGAAGCTTCGCTGGTCAAGCGCCTGGAAGAGCTCGGCATCGGCCGGCCCTCGACCTACGCGTCGATCCTGCAGCTCCTTAAGGACCGCAAATACGTCCGGCTCGACAAGCGCCGGCTCTATCCCGAGGACCGCGGCCGCATCGTCGTGGCGTTCCTGGAAAGCTTTTTCGCCAAATACGTCGAGTACGACTTTACCGCCGGCCTCGAAGAGCAGCTCGATCTCATCTCCAACAACGAAATCGCCTGGCGCGAGGTGCTGCGCGATTTCTGGCGCGACTTTATTGGTGCAATCGACGACACCAAAGACTTGAAAATCTCTGAAGTCATCGACGCGCTGGATGCGCTGCTCGCGCCGCATCTGTTTCCGCCGCGCGCCGACGGCGGCGATCCGCGGCAATGTCCGAATTGCTCCGGCGGCCGGCTGACGCTGAAACTCTCCAAATACGGCGCCTTCATCGGCTGCTCGAATTATCCGGAATGCCGCTACACCAGGCCGCTGTCGGCGGCCGGCGACGGCGCGGCCGAGATCGGTACGAAAGTGCTCGGCGTCGATCCGGCGAGCGGCCTCGAAGTGACGCTGCGCAGCGGCCGTTTCGGTCCCTACGTGCAGCTCGGCGAGGGTGTTGACGGCGAAAAGCCGAAGCGCGCCGGTCTGCCGAAGGGCACATCACCCGAAGACGTCGACCTGAAAAAGGCGCTGGCGCTGTTGTCGCTGCCGCGCGAGGTCGGCCGCCATCCCGAGGACGGCGAGCCGATCCGCGCCGGCGTCGGCCGCTTCGGGCCTTACCTGCAGCACGGCAAAATCTACGCCAATCTCGAATCCGCCGACGAGGTGTTCACGATCGGGCTCAATCGCGCGGTGACGCTGCTCGCCGAAAAAGTGGCGCGCGGCCCGCGTTCCCGTCGCTTCGGCGCTGATCCCGGTCGCCCGCTCGGCGAGCATCCAACCAAGGGCGGGCCGATCATCGCCAAGAACGGCCGCTACGGCCCCTATGTCAACCACGCCGGCGTCAATGCCACCTTGCCGCGCGATAAGACGCCGGAGACGGTCACGCTCGATGAGGCGGTCGCGCTCCTCGACGCGCGTGCCGAGCGCGGCGCCGCCCCTCCGCGCGAGCGGCGGCGCCAGAGCGCACGCCCTGCATCCACAACGGCGCGGCCGAGCACCC
>JASHSE010000089.1 GCA_030036975.1 Xanthobacteraceae bacterium
ACCTCAATCATGAGGTCTGCGGGCAATCCCTTCACTGCCTTTTCCAATCCCTCAACCTCGAGGAGCCTAAATGGCACTAATCTCTCGAGAACTAAGTCCTTGTCTATAAAGGGTTCTAATGCTCGAACCCCGATGTATTTCTCGAGTGCGCCACCACCTCTAATTCCCGTCAAAAGCTCCGTGGCTGATGTTCGACCAATGATTTTTTGCCCGTTATCGAGCACATAGCAGGGCACCTCGAGCCCGACGATATTTAACGTGCCGCGCCATCGCGCGATTGGCATGTCCTCTGCGGGCTCGAGGACCTCTTCTGGGGTTTCATCAACTACGTCATCCAATCCGACTTCCTCCCTAGGCGGCTTAGCCCACCTAGCGTTCGCCGCCCGGCGGGCAATTTCCGTCCGTTCATCGTCGGACAAGGCCGCGGCTCGAGCCTCGCCGCCCTTCTTACCAGCCTCAATGTGTCGATCGCGCTCATCGTTCATGGCTTTTCTCCATTGAAAGCCATATATCACATCTAAATTCGCCAAGCAAGATGCTTGACTAGCGATAAGCATTATGCTTAGCTACGGCATGCTTAGCATAGAGCATCAAGCCGAACGCCTCGCACCCGGATTTCGGGGCGAGGCGTTTTTGCTTGGCGGGAATCGTCTAGCGGTAAGGACGCGGTGGTTACGTCACCGAAACGTCAGTTCGAACCTGGCTCCCCGCGCCAATCAAAGTGGGACCGTCCCGGTTGCAGCCGTGGCGGCCCCTGATCGTCAACCTCGGGATTGGGCCCCTCGGTATCCGACCGTACGCAATATAGCACGTGCGGGCCGGAATTTCCATTTGGCGACCCTTTCCCACAACGTGTCGGATTGGGCCCGCCATGAACGTTCTCTCCCGTGAACAGCAAATCGCCGTCATCTCCGCGCTGACCGAAGGCTTAGGCATCCGCGCCGTGGCGCGAATCACCGGCGTTAATCGTGAGACGGTCGGCAAGCTCGCCCTTCAAGTCGGCCGAGGCTGCGCCGAGCTGCATGATCGGTTGATGGTCGGCATCCGCGTCAATCGGATCGAGTGCGACGAATTGTGGGCCTTTGTCGGCCACAAGAAAAACCCGCAAAAACGACGACCATCATTCAATCCTGAGAAGGGCGATCAATACACGTTCATCGCGCTCGGTGCTTCGAGCCGCGCCATCATTGCCTACCGCACCGGCAAGCGCGACACCGAACTTACAGACCAATTCATCCAAGACTTACGGGGGCGCGTGATCGGCTCGCCGGAAATCACAACGGATGGCTGGCACCCCTACCGCAACGCCATCCGCGACGCATTCGGCCCCCGGGCCACACACGGCGTCATCAACAAGACCTACTCCGTAACCCACCTGAATGTAACCGAAGCGTCGCGCCGCTATTCGCCTGCCGCCGTAATCGCCGTAGAGCGGCAAGCGGTAATGGGCGAGCCGACGCAAATCAGCACGTCCTACGTTGAACGGCAGAACCTCACGATCCGCATGGGATCGAAGCGGTTTGCGCGGCTCTCCAACGGCTTCAGCAAGCGGCTGGAATGCCACTTGGCGGCTGTCGCGCTGCACGTCGCATTCTACAACCTCTGCCGCGCCCATGAGAGTTTGCGCAGCACGCCAGCGATGGCGCTCGGTATTGCTGATCGGGTTTGGACGATTGGCGATTTGCTAGACGCAGCGTTGAAGGCTGTACCGCCAATCCCGACGCCAACTCCCACCGATCGGCGATGGCAGTTCCGGGTAATCGAAGGCGGGAAATCCTAACGCGATATCGACTCCCGCGTGCAAGAGGTGCAGATTCACCAATCGATTCGTAGTGCGGGCGGGGCGCTTCCACACACCCCGCCCGCGTCAATCCCGCGAAATGGTTGGTCGCCTGCGGGATCGAGTCTCTCGACGCGCAAACCTGCGCTATCCGGACTCAACGGTCAAGGCGACCATCGTCTTATGATGGAGCCTATCCAATGGCTTTCTCGCAATGGTGGACTTTTAGTGAAGGTATGGTCGCCTCTGATCACGACGATCCCGGCGTATACGAATTTGCGAATGACGCCGGCGTCGTCGTCTATGTTGGCAGCTCGAATGAGATTAAGCGGCGCCTGAACGAGCATCTCAGCGAAGACGCAAAGAGCTGCATCAAAAAGAATGCAGCAAAATATCGGATCGAATATAGGTCCGATTACAAGACGGCAGAGCGTGCGTACTACGACGAATTTGTCCGTGCGAACGGGCACGCACCTCAGTGCAATGACGTGCGGCCCTAACGCGCCTTTTCGATCCGTCGCTTACTTTCCATACTCTCTAAAATTTCGTCAGCCGTCTCTGGCGGCTGACGAATACCACCTCCCCATCCATCGTAATGACCATCGTGCGTGAAAAAGTGGTCAAAGCCGCTGCTATCCGTAATGCGATTTAAAAATTCGCCTTCGGTGACGCGCCATTCACCCGTCAGAGTGATGGTTTCGACGCTCCCGTCTTCATGTTCGACGCGCAACCTCATCGTCGGGATATCCTACTCATGGTATCCCCGTGCCTGGAGGACCAACGTAAGTCAGCGGCGCCCGTTCCCGGCGAAGTGGCCGGTTTTGGATTGGCGAGTGGCCGGTTCCGGCCAGTACCCGGTATCGCCACCCCGCCCAAAGGCGCCCGCGTTGTCTCGACCGCCACCGCCGGCGACCGCATCATGGTGACGGTCGAAATCGCCGGCGCAACCGAAATCCGCACCTTCGATGCCGACACGCTCCACAAAACCGGGCGCCTGCGCTTCGCAACGCAGTCGTGACTCTCCGTGCTTGCGCGCGGGGGTCATGACCGCTATTTCGGAACAAGGCTCCCTTCGTCTAGCGGCCCAGGACGTCGCCCTCTCACGGCGAAAACAGGGGTTCGAGTCCCCTAGGGAGCGCCACGCAGTAAAATCAATGACCTAGCAGCCATTTGGACGGCAGTGACGACAGTCCGTTCACCACGACTGCCGCCTCGAGTGGCTGCTGTAGCGCACCCTAAAAGAGTGTCATTACCCCCATATGGCTATCGCGTGTGACACTGCAGCCCAAATAGGGGGCGTTTGGTCGACTTGAGCAGTGGCTGATTATAGGGTGCGAATTTGCAACGGTCGGTCAAACCGCACAGCCGAAGGACAGCAAGCATGAATGGACCTGCAGGCCCATCGACCCGCGCCGACTGCCGCTTCGGTATGTTCGTGGGGCCGTTCCATGCCACCAATCTCGACCCAACCTATGCGCTCGAACGCGATCTGCAGCTCCTGACGCTTTTAGACCGGCTTGGCTTCGATGAGGCATGGATCGGCGAGCACCATTCCGGTGGCTTCGAGATCATCGCCTCGCCTGAGGTCTTCATCGCCGCGGCGGCGGAGCGAACCAAGCACATCAGGCTCGGCACCGGCGTCAAATCGCTGCCATTCCATCATCCTTTCATCGTCGCCGAGACCCTGGCGCAGCTCGATCACATGACGCGGGGCCGCGTGATGTTTGGCGCCGGGCCCGGCGCGCTGCCGTCCGACGCGAAAATGTTCGGCCTTGCGCCGGTCGATCAGCGCCCGCGCATGGATGAGGCGCTCGATTGCATTGTCGCGCTGTTGCGCGGCGAGACTGTCACCAAGAAGACGAGCTGGTTCGAGCTCAATGAAGCGCGTCTGTCGGTCGGTTGCTATTCCAAGCCAACCATGGACATTGCGGTGACCGCGATCCGTTCCCCGGGCGGCGCGCTAGCCGCGGGACGGCATGGCGCAGGTCTGCTGGTCATTTCGGGCGTCGACAATGCCTCGCTCAAGCATCACGTCGCCAACTGGAAAATCTACGAGGAAACCTGCAGCCGGAACGGCCACTTGGCCGACCGCTCGCGCTGGCAATTTGCAATCCAGATGCATCTTGCAGAGAGCCGCGAGCAAGCACGGGAGGATGTGGCATACGGCTTGGAAAAGTGGATCGGCTACGCCAA
>JASHSE010000090.1 GCA_030036975.1 Xanthobacteraceae bacterium
GTGCGCATCATGCTGCCCGAGGGCGGCGACGCCGACCTCGAAGCGCTGATGAAAAAACGGCGCGGCGACAAGCCGTTCGATCCGCGCAAGGATATGTGACTATGTAGGGGTGGGCAAAGACGCGAAAGCGCCGTGCCAACATATGATCATTCAAATAACCGCGTGGGCTTCGCGGAGCTTGTCATCGGGCCGGCCGCTTCGGGCCGGACCCGTTGGCTCAGCCCACCTTACAGCTTATTGTTGATCGCAAGCCCGCCGTCGATCGCGACGGCCAGCGGAAGTTTCGAACGGATTGTTTTGTCAAGGACGCGAAACGCCGCCTTCGGCGGTCGGGTAGCGGCCTAGAGCAGATTCCGGTCAGGTTGAACGCTCTTTCCTTCGTCATGCGCGGGCTTGACCCGCGCATCCATGCTGACTGGCCGCAAATCGAGAGCGCCGCATGGATTGCCGGGTCAAGCCCGGCAATGACGAGTAGAAAGGTGCGATTCAATTCAATCGAAATTTGCTCTAATTGAGTTATGAAGCGTCATTCATCGGATTTGTTGGCGTCAGACATCAACTTCCAAAGCGCAACCCCGAAATCCACGTCGTGTTCTTCCCGGCAATCATCACAGCGGTAGGTTCGCTGATCTCTGCCCAACATCGTGAATTTCTCTACCAGGACCATTGCTTTACCGCATTTTGGGCATTGCGTCGCAGACGCCGGTGGAACCGGATTGCGGCGGTAGTTCGGTTTGAACCAAGAGGGCCATTTCATTTTGACGTTCGCTCCACCAACTCCTCTAGCGACGATACTCGATTGGTCACGTTGGCCGCCATCGCTGGCTCTTCATCGGCGCTGAGCCGAAAGCATTCACGTTTCCGGGGATCGTTACGAACGCCGAGCTTGAAACGATCCCTGATCAGCGGTGCACCGCCATAGCGCATCGAAGACGCGCGTCAACGCGCTTATGGCGCGGCACCGCATCTGGGAATCGTTAGCCGCTCAGCCGCCGCGCTGCGGCGACCGCGTGTCGATCTGGTCGTAGGCGGCCTGCGCGATGGCATGCAGCTTGTCGCGCTCGGCGGGTCCTGAGAGCACGCAGGCCATATTGTGGTCGACCCAGTAAAAGGCCGCGTTGTGGTCGCCGGTCGTGTAGCGCAGCGCGGTCTCGCGGTCGCCGGTCTGGCCGCAATAGAGCGTGAAGCGCTCGCCCGAGCCGCTCTCGTACATGAAGAACGCCGTCGCGCCGGTCGGACCGGGCAACAGCCGGCCGCCGACGAGTTTCAGCCCCATCTTCTCGAGTTCGGGAATCCGCACCGGCGAGCCGACGCGCTTCGACAGCCATTGCGTAAGATGCGGCCGCTCGTCACCCGCGACTTCGACCGGGTGACGGACTTCGACGACATAGAGCCGGTAGGCGTCGAGCGCGTCGGCGGTAAATTTGCGCAGGTCGGACGACGGCGAGCCTTCCGCGGCGCGGGCGAACCAGCCGGTCGCGCCGCCGGCGACGAACGCCGCGATCACCGCCGCCGCCGCCATGGCGGTCACCCGCCAGCGCCGCCGCCGTTCCAAGCGCGCCAGATCGAGCCGTTGCGGCGGCTTCTCGTCGACCGCGCCGCCGTAGCGCGCGCGGATCAATTCGGCTTGGCTGCGCCAGGCGGCGACACGGGCTGCATCGTCGGCATGCGTCGCCAGCCACGCCTCGACGGCGCCGTGCCGCTCGGCAGGCAGTTCGCCGTCCACATAAGCGTGGAGCTCGTCCTCGCTCACAATCGGGTCTCGATCAATCATTGTTTTCGCTCTTTCGTCATTTCACGCGGCGCAGCGCCGGGCGCTCGCCGTCGAGGTAGGACCTGATCTGCATGCGGGCGCGCGCGAGCCGCGACATCACTGTGCCGATCGGCACACCCTGAATTTCCGCAACCTCCCGGTAGGTGAGGCCCTCGAGCACCACGAGAAGCAACGCGGTACGCGGTTCTTCGGCGAGCTCGTCCAGCGCGCGGCCGATGTCGCGGCCGCCCGATTCCGGCGCGCCGCTCACAGCGTCGCTGTCCTTGAGCGGCGCCAGCACCGGGCGCCGCGACAAGGCGCGCAGCCGGTTGCGATTGAGGTTGGTGAGGATCGTGTAAAGCCATGCCCGGATGTCGCCGCCGTGAAACAGATGCTCGGAACGCAGCGCCCGGACCAAGGTATCCTGCACGATGTCGTCAGCCACTTCGGCGTCGCGCGTCAGCGCCCGCGCGTAGCGCCGCAATGCCGGAATGGTGACCTCGATCTGCGTTCGGAATTCGCTCAATGGCGCGGTCCCGCGTCCAACAACAACTTTAACGCCATGCGTCACCTCGACCACACGCTGTCAACCAATCTGCCGCCGCCTGTACCCAAACAACACCATGAAAACCCGACTATTCCGCGCGAGCGCGGCGACGCAAGCCCTGCGCGCGCCGTATGCTTGCTGGGCCAAACCGGCCATGCCATAGGAGGCGACCGGGCCACCTTCCTCGCCTGGCTACCGTCGAGCAGGATCAGCGCAATGCCGGAAGTCGCTTCGGGTCTGATGCGCGGCAAGCGCGGCCTGATCATGGGGGTGGCAAACCAGCGCTCGCTGGCCTGGGGCATCGCCAAGGCGTGCCGCGGCCACGGCGCCGAACTCGCCTTCACCTATCAGGGCGAGGCGCTGAAAAAGCGCGTCGAGCCGCTGGCCCAGGAGGTCGGCGGCATCGTGGTCGGCGACTGCGACGTCGCCGAGCCGGCGATGATCGACGCCGTGTTCGCAGGCCTGCAATCGGCCTGGGGCGGCATCGATTTTCTGGTCCATGCCATCGCGTTCTCCGACCGCGACCAGCTCGACGGCCGCTATGTCGACACCACCGCCGACAATTTCACCAGGACCATGCTGATCAGCTGCTACTCGTTCACCGCGGTGGCGCAGCGCGCCGAAAAGCTGATGCGAAACGGCGGTGCGCTGTTGACGCTGACCTATTACGGCGCCGAGAAATGGATGCCGCATTACAACGTCATGGGCGTCGCCAAGGCGGCGCTGGAAGCCTCGGTGCGCTACCTCGCCGCCGATCTCGGCACCAAGGCCATCCGCGTCAATGCCATCTCGTCGGGGCCGATCAAGACGCTGGCCGCCGCAGGCGTCGCCGACTTCCGCTACATCCTCAAATGGAACGAAGGCAACGCGCCGCTGCGCCGCAGCGTCAGCATCGAGGACGTCGGCGAGGCCGGCGCCTATCTGCTCTCCGATATGTCGCGCGGCGTGACCGGCGAAGTGCATCATGTCGATGCCGGCTATCACATCGTCGGCATGAAGCATCCCGACGCGCCGGATATCGTCGTCGGCTTATCAGAGGACAGGAATCAGAAATCAGGGATCAAGTAAGGCCTGTCGATTTCATCACTAATTTAATTTCTGATTTCAAGCTCCTGATACCTGATACCTGATACCTGACTCCTAAAACCCATGCCCGTCCTCTATTTCGTGCGCCACGGCGAGACCGATTTCAACATTGCGCAGCGGCTGCAGGGCCGTTACGAGACCTCGATCAATGGCCGCGGCCGCGACCAGGCCAGGCATTGCGCCGGCGTGCTGCGCGACCTGTTCGGGCGCGAAGGGCGCGCGGCTGTCGATTTCGCCTACGCTTGCAGCCCGCTCAAGCGGGCGCGCGAAACCATGGCAATCCTGCGCGCGACGCTTGGTCTCGATGCAGCGGGCTATGCGGTCGACGCGCGGCTCCAGGAAATCTCGTACGGCGAATGGGAGGGATCGACCTTGGCCGAGATCAGCGCGCGGGACCCGCAGCTTCTGGCGCGGCGCGAAGAGGACAAATGGGATTTTCGGCCGCCGGGCGGCGAGTCCTATCGCGACGTGGCGGCGCGCGTCGCCTGCTGGTACGCCGCCGTGCGCCGCGACACGGTGATCGCGGCGCATGGCGGCATCGCCCGCGCTCTGATGGCGAATTTCGGCATTCTGCCGGAGGAAAAAGCGACCTTTGCCGAAGTGCTGCACGGCGCCGTCTATATGTTCGCCGACGGCAGCGTGGCACGCTACGCGTAAGCCGTAGCCCGGCTTGAGCGGGAGCGAAAGCCGGGAACGATCGCGCCGCTCGAACGCCGGCCCCGAATTTCGCTTCCGCTCAATCCGGGCTACATGTCGGCCACCTGTTGATTGCTGCGAAATAACCAGGGCCACTCGACCGAGCTTGTTTGAAGCAAATCCGGCCGCGCTCGCTGCGGTTGCCGATCATTGAGAACGATGCCTGTTCGGATTTGACCGGGTGGACCCCAAGCGGTACCACACCGGCCGCGGCGCAATTGCGCCGGTTTTGCAAGTCTTGGCACGTTGTTAGGTCATGTCCTTCAACACGTTCGGCCATATGTTTCGGGTCACGACCTTTGGCGAAAGCCACGGACCGGCGATCGGCTGCGTGGTCGACGGCTGTCCGCCGCACATGGCGCTGACCGAGGCCGATATTCAGCCTTATCTCGACCGCCGCCGCCCCGGCCAGTCGCGCTTCACCACCCAGCGCCAGGAGCCGGACACGGTGCGGATCCTGTCCGGCGTGTTCATCGACGAGGCCAGCGGCCGGCAGGTGACGACCGGCACGCCGATCGCGCTCCTCATCGACAACGTCGATCAGCGCTCCAAGGATTACTCCGACATCAAGGACAAATACCGGCCGGGCCACGCCGACTACACCTATGACATCAAATACGGGCTGCGCGATTACCGCGGCGGCGGCCGCCAGTCGGCGCGCGAGACCGCGATGCGGGTGGCGGCCGGCGCCATCGCACGCAAGGTCGTGCCGGCGCTGAACGTGCGCGGCGCGCTCATTCAGATGGGCCCGCACCGCATCGATCGCGCGCGCTGGGATTGGGCCGAGGTCGAGCACAATCCGTTCTTCTGTCCCGATGCCGAGAAGGCGGCGTTGTTCGCCGATTATCTCGACGGCGTGCGCAAGGCCGGCTCGTCGGTCGGCGCGGTGATCGAGATCGTCGCCGAGGGCGTGCCGCCGGGCCTCGGCGCGCCGATCTACGGCAAGCTCGACGGCGATCTCGCCGCGGCGCTGATGGGCATCAACGCGGTGAAGGGCGTCGAGATCGGCGCCGGCTTTCACGCCGCCGCGCTCTGCGGCGAGGAAAACGCCGACGAGATGCGCATGGGCAATGACGGCAAGCCGGTGTTTCTCTCCAATAACGCCGGCGGCATTTTGGGCGGCATTTCCACCGGCCAGCCGGTGGTGGCGCGCTTTGCCGTCAAGCCCACGTCTTCGATCCTCACGCCGCGCCGCACCGTGGACCGCTACGGCAACGACAGCGAAATTTTCACCACGGGCCGCCACGACCCTTGCGTCGGCATCCGCGCCGTGCCGATCGGCGAGGCCATGGTGGCCTGCGTCATCGCCGACCATTATCTGCGCCAACGCGGCCAGGTCGGCGAACCGCCGGCATGGCCGTTGCTGCGGCGCTGACGGATGAGCACGACGCATCTTCGCATTGGCTCCCGACGGCATGGCCATGATGCGCGATGACGTATTAGATACGCTTGACCGATCGCCGGTCGGAGAACGTTGAGTGTCCGAAAACAGCAAAGTTGCCGCCGCCATCGCCGCCTTTGCGCGCGGCGAGATCGTAATCGTCACCGACGATGACGATCGCGAGAACGAGGGCGATCTGTTCGTCGCGGCGAGCCTGTGCACGCCGGAGCAGATGGCGTTCATCATCCGCCACACCTCCGGCATCGTCTGCGCGCCGCTGGCGCCCGAGGAGGCGCGCCGCCTGCATCTCGATCCGATGGTGGCGCTCAACGACGCGCCGCTCGGCACCGCGTTCACCGTCTCGGTCGATGTGCGCCACGGCCTGACCACCGGCATTTCCGCCGAAGAGCGCACCAACACGGTGCGCGCGCTCGCCAACCACAACAGCGGCCCATCGGATTTCGTCCGCCCCGGCCACGTGTTTCCGCTGATCGCCCGGGCCGGCGGCGTGCTGATGCGCTCCGGCCATACCGAAGCGTGCATCGATCTGTGCCGGCTCGCCGGCTTGCCGTCGGTCGGCGTCTTATCCGAGCTGATGAACGATGACGGCACGGTGATGCGCGGGCCCGATCTCGCCGAACTCGCCGAGCGCCACGGCCTTGCGCGCATCACCATCGCCGAGCTGATCGCCTACCGCCAGGCGCGCGACAAGCTGATCGAGCGGGCCGGCGAATTTCCGGTCGAATCCGAGATCGGCACGCTGACCGGCTACGCCTTTCTGACGCCGTTCGATCCGGTCTACCACATGGCGTTCGTGTATGGCCGCATCGGCGACGGCAACACTGTGCTCACCCGCCTGCACCGCGCCGACATCATCGCCGACGTATTCGGCAAGGCGAAGGCGATCCACCAGGCGCTGGCGCGTTTCAAGGCCGAAGGCCGCGGCGTGCTGGTGCTGTTGCGCGACGGCACCGCCGGCGTGCCGGTGGTCGGGATTCCGAAATCCGACGAGACGCGCTCGGGCGAGGCGCGCAGCCGGCAATGGCGTGAGGTCGGCCTCGGCGCGCAGATTCTCAAAGACCTCGGCGTCAATTCGATCCGGCTGTTGTCGTCGCGGCCGATGACCTATGTGGGCCTGTCCGGCTTCGGCATCGAGATCGTCGGCATGGAGCCGGTCGAGGTGTAGGTCGCGATGCTGGTCGGCGTACCGAAGGAAATAAAGGACAACGAATATCGCGTCGGCCTCGTGCCGTCGACGGTACGCGAACTGACCGAGAAAGGCCATCAGGTCGTGGTCGAGGCCGGCGCCGGTGCCGGCGCCGGTCTGCCCGACGCCGATTACCGCACCGCCGGCGCCGAGATCGTAGGCGACGCGGACGCGGTGTTCGGCCGCGCCGAGTTGATCGTCAAAGTCAAAGAGCCGCTGCCCGCCGAGCGCAAGAAGCTCCATCGCGGCCAGGTGCTGTTCACCTATCTGCATCTCGCGCCGGACCGCGCGCAGACCGAGGATTTGCTCGGCTGCGGCGTCACCGCGATCGCCTACGAGACTGTAACCGGTCCGCAAGGCACGCTGCCGCTGCTCACGCCGATGTCGGAAGTCGCCGGCCGCATGGCGCCGCAGGTCGGCGCGCGCTGCCTGGAAAAGGAAAACGGCGGGCGCGGCGTGCTGCTCGCCGGCGTGCCGGGCGTCGCTGCGGCCAGCGTACTCGTTCTCGGCGGCGGCGTCGCCGGCACCAATGCGGCGCTGATCGCCGCCGGCATGGGCGCCGACGTCACCGTGCTCGACCGCAATCCCGAAGCGCTGCGCCGCGTCGCCGCGCAGCTCGGCGGCCGCGTCCGCACCGTGTTCTCCACCCGCGACGTCATCGAGCTGTTGTGCCGCCGCGCCGATCTGGTCATCGCCACCGTGCTCATCCCCGGCGCCACCGCGCCGAAATTGATCTCGGCGCAGACGGTCAAGGCAATGAAAGCCGGCGCGGTGATCGTCGACGTCGCTATCGATCAGGGCGGCTGCGCCGAGACCTCGCGGCCGACCACCCACTCGCAGCCGACCTACGTGGTCGACGGCGTGGTGCACTATTGCGTCACCAACATGCCGGGCGCGGTGGCGCGCACCTCGACCTTCGCGCTGAGCAACGTCACCACGTCATTCGTGCTGGCGCTCGCCGACAAAGGCTGGCGGCTTGCGCTCTCCGCGGACGCGCATTTGCGCAACGGGCTCAACGTGCATGACGGCCATGTCACGCACCGCGCCGTGGCCGATGCGCTGAAACTGCCCTATACGCATGCCGACCATGCGCTGCGCATCTGAATAGCGCGGCCGCCGGCGGTGTTGAAGCGGCATAGCGCTTTGCCCATATCGCGCCAAGCGCGCAACCCGACCGAGGAGATGGCCATGCCCGATCCTATCGACCGCGACCGCCGCGTTGTCCTCAAGGCGGCCGGTGCCGTGCTGCTTGGCGCCGCGTTGTCGCCCGCCGGCGCCGCCGCCCAGGGCGCGACCGGCGCCAAGATTCCCATCGGCACAATCGGCGCCGGCCATATCGGCAGCACCATCGGCGGGCTATGGGTCAAGAACGGCCACAAGGTGTTTTTCTCCGACCGTCATCCCGAGGACCTGAAAGGCTTGGTGGCGAGCCTCGGACCGCTGGCGCAGGCCGGCACGGTCGCCCAGGCGATCGCGTTCGGCGATGCCATCCTGCTCACCGTGCCGTATGGCGCGATTCCGCAGATCGGCCGCGATTACGGCGCGGCGCTCAAGGGCAAGATCGTGCTCGACACCTGCAACGCGGTGCCGGCCCGCGACGGCGCCATCGCCGAAGAGGTCGAGCAGAACGGCATCGGCGTCACCTCGCAGAAGTATTTGCCCGGCGCGCGGCTGGTGCGCGCGTTCAACACCATGAGCTACATGTACTTCGCCGAGCAGGCCAACCGTCCCGATCCGAAGCTCGCGGTGCCGATCGCCGGCGACGATCAGGAGGCGGTGCGCGTCGCCGCCGGCTTGGTCCGCGACGCCGGCTTCGAGCCGGTCGTGGTCGGCAAGCTCACCGACGCGCGGCTGTTCCAGCGCGGCGGCCCGGGCTACGGCCAGCGCGTCAGCGCGGCCGAGCTGCGCCAGAAGCTCTCGCTCAAGCCATGACGGAAGCCGCCGGCAATCACGGCGCCGGCGTCGTCGCGTCGCTGCGGCGCTGGACCACGCGCGCGGTCCCGGCGACGCCGCAGGAGCGCGCCGCCGCGCTGTGGTCGTTCGCCTATTTCTTCATGCTGCTGGCCGGCTATTACGTGCTGCGCCCGTTGCGCGACCAGATGGGCATCGCCGGCGGCGTGCGTAATCTGCCGTGGCTGTTCACCGCGACGTTTGTGACGCTGCTCGTCGCCCAGCCGCTCTACGGCGCGCTGGTGGCGAGGCTGCCGCGCTCCCGCTTCATCCCGATCGTCTATCACTTCTTCGTCGTCAATCTCCTGCTGTTCTGGATCCTGCTGACGTTCCACATCAGCACCACGCTGGTCGCGCAGGTGTTCTATGTCTGGGTCAGCGTGTTCAATCTGTTCGCGGTCGCGGTGTTCTGGTCGTTCATGGCCGACCTGTTCACCGCCGACCAGGGCAAGCGGCTGTTCGGCTTCATCGGCGCCGGCGGCACGGCAGGCGCGCTGCTCGGCCCGGTGATCACGATCGGCCTGTCGGTGCCGATCGGCCCGGTCAATCTCTTGCTCGCGGCCATCGTGTTGCTGGAGGCCGCGGTATTCTGCGTCTATCGTCTCGAACGCGCGGTAACGGTGCACGAGGCGCGGCGCGCCGAGCAGCAAATACTGCTCGGCGGCGGCGCCTTCGCGGCGCTGTCCGAGCTCGTGCGCTCGCCTTATCTGCTCGGCATCGCCGCCTGGATCAGCCTGCAGTCGTTTTGCGCCACCATTCTTTATTTCCAGCAAATTCATCTGGTCGCGGCCGGCGTGCACGGCGCCGGCGCGCAGACCCGCATCTTCGCCAGCATCGATCTGGCGGTAAACCTGCTCACGCTGGCGACCCAGCTTGTCGCCACCGGCCAAGTGCTCAAGCGCTTCGGCACCGGCGCGACGGCCGCGGCGCTGCCGGCGATCTACGTCGTCGGCTTTTTGGCGATTTTTTTCGTCCCCACGCTCGCGGTGGTGATGACCGCGCAAGTGGCGCAGCGCTGGCTGCATTTCGCGCTCGCGCAGCCGGCACGGCAGGTGTTCTATACGGTGCTCGACCGCGAGGCGAAGTACAAGGCCAAGAATTTGATCGACGTCGTCATCTATCGCGGCTCCGACGCGCTCTATGGCTGGGTGTTCGACAGCCTGCAGGCGCTGGGCTTGAAGCTCGCCGGCATTGCGCTGGTGGCCTGCCCGGTCGCCGCCGTATGGCTGGTCGTGTCGGCCGCGCTCGGCCGGGCGCAGGAGCAGCGCGCCAAGCACAACGCCGCAACCGCCGCAACCGCGGCGGCGGCGGCCGTGGAGTGAGACCATGGCTCGACTGACCCGACGCCAATTCGCGAGGCTGTCTGCAACCGGCGCTGCCGCGGCACTCGTGCCGCCTGCGATCGCCCAGACCACGGCGCCGCTCATCGCCCGCGCGATTCCCAAAACCGGCGAAAAGCTGCCGGCGGTCGGCCTCGGCACCGCGGCAGTGTTCGATGACGACGACGCCGGGACGCGCCGCAAGGCGGCAGCGGTGATCAAGGTGTTAGCCGCAAACGGCGGCCGCCTGATCGATACCGCTTCGACCTACGGCGACGCCGAGAGCGTCATCGGCGCCGTGCTCGGCGCCGCCGGCGGCCGGCAGAATTTTTTTATCGCCACCAAGCTCGAAGCGCCCGACGCGGCGGAGCTGCAGCAATCGCTGCGCCGATTGCGGACACAGAAAGTCGACCTGCTGCAGCTCCACAACGTCGGCAATCCGCGGCAATCGCTCGAGCAATTTTACGCATGGAAGGCGCAAGGCGCCTGCCGCTACGTCGGCATCACCTCGACCTATCACGGCGATTTCGGCGCCGTCGCAGCGGTGCTCGGCCGCGAAAAGCCGGACTTCGTGCAGGTCGACTATTCGCTGGACAATCGCGAGGTGGAAAAACGCATCCTGCCGCTCGCCGCGGACGTGAAAGCCGCTGTGTTGACCGCGCTGCCGTTCGGCCGCGGCCGGCTGTTTCGCGCCGTGCGCGGCAAGGCCATTCCAGACTGGGCGCAAAGCTTTGCCGGCAGCTGGGCGCAATTCTTTCTCAAATTCCTGCTTGCCGATCCGCGGGTGACCGCAGTCATCCCCGGCACCGCCGATCCGGCGCACATGCTCGACAACCTTGGCGCCATGCGCGGCGCCCTGCCCGATCCCGACCAGCGCCGCCGCATGGTGCAATTCGTCGCGTCGCTTTAGGACTTGCAGCATGCGATCCGGCGTGAGCCGCGATCAGGACCCGGAAAACTGGCTGCGATACACGGCGCGGCAATGCTCGAGCCTGGCGGTGAGCCGCTTGGCCTCCGCCTCCAATCCAGCCCGCTCGGCAATACCGATGGCCTCGGCAAAGCAGTCCTTCAATTCGGAATAGCGGCCGCGCGGAGAGCGCGTCTCGTACATCTCGTCGTAGGCCTGCTCGGCCAGCGCCTCCAGCCGCGCGATCGTCGCCAGCACGTCTTCGTTCGGCTCGCTCATCCTTTGTGCCGGGTGCTGGGTGGCCGGGTGCCCGGTGCGGCAACACGCCCCATCATTGGCGCTGATTCTTGCGCAAACTCAAGCCCATGCCCCGGCTAAGAGGATTTTGGCCTAGCCAAGCCGCCGGGCTTCCTGCACACTGAAAGCCGGGCTGGTGCAAAGTAATGATCTTCTCGTTCGATCTGCTCATCAATGCCATCGTTTCTGGCATCCTGATCGGCGGCTTTTACGCGGCGGTGACCTGCGGGGTGTCGCTGTCGTTCGGCATTCTCGACATCGTCAATATCGCCCAGCCGGCCTTCATCATTCTCGGCTCCTACGTCGCCTATACGCTCAATGCCAGCCTCGGCCTCGATCCGATCGTGATCAGCATCATCGTGCTGCCGGCGTTCTACCTGCTGGGCGCCGTCATCTACCAGATCTACTACCTCGCGTTCGAACGGCGCGGCCAGGAATCGCTGCGCGGGCTCGCCTTCTTCTTCGGGCTTCTGTTCATCACCGAAGTGACGCTGGTGCTGTATTTCGGCGTCGATTACCGCTACGTGCAGGCCGCCTATATCGGGCCGACCTGGCATTTCGGCGCGATCGACGTGCCGCTGCGCATCCTGGTGCCGTGCCTGGTCTCGCTGTTGATGATCGCGGTGCTGCAGCTTCTGCTTACACGCAGCTTCATCGGCCGCGCCATCATGGCGGTGGCGCAGGACCAGTTGGCGCTGCGGCTGATGGCGGTGGACCCGGTCCGCATCAAGCGCATCGCGTTCGGCATCTCGATCGCGACGGCTTCGCTGGCCGGTGCGTTTCTGATCATCATCCAGCCGGTGGAGCCGTCGGTCGGCCGCGAATATATCGGTCGCGTGTTCGCCATCTGCGTGCTCGGCGGCATGGGCAGCCTGCCCGGCACGGTGATCGCCGCCATGCTGATCGGCATTGTCGAGAGCCTGACCGCGACGTTCTACGGCCCGTCCTGGGCGCCGGCGGTGTCGTTCGGGATTCTGCTGTTGACGCTGGCGGTGCGTCCGGCCGGCCTATTGGGACGGTGAGCGTGCGCACGATCCCGTTCCTCATCATCTGCCTTGCGGTCGGCGCCGCGGTGTTCGCCGGCGCGATCGCCTCCGGCAACGACTATCTGTTCTTCGCCGGCTACGTGGTGATGCAATACATCGTGCTGGCGACGGCCTGGAACATCCTCGGCGGCTATTGCGGTTACGTCAATTTCGGCACCGCCGGATTCTTCGGCATCGGCGCCTACGTGACCGTGGCGATTCACCAATGGCACCCGCTGCCGATTCCGTTGCTGGTGCTGATCGGCGGCGTGGTGTCCGCCGTGATCGGCTACGGCATGGGCTATCTGACGCTGCGGCTGCGCGGCGCGTTCTTTGCGATCGCGACCTTGGCGCTCGCCGTGGTGCTCGAGACGCTGGTGGTGAACTGGGACTATGTCGGCGGCTCGCGCGGCGCCTACATCGTGCGGCCCGAAGCGATCGCGCCGTTCGGCAGCTACATCCGCTACATGTTCATGATCATGATGCTGCTCGCGGTCGCCGCCCTCACCGTGGCGCGGCTGGTCGAGCGCTCGCGGCTCGGCTACGGCTTGGCCACCATCCGCGACGACGAACTGGCGGCGGAGGCCGCGGGCGTGCCGACGCTGCGCCTCAAGCTGATCGCCACCACCATTTCGGGCGCGCTGATGGGCATGGCCGGGGCGCCGTTTCCCTATTACATCGGCTATCTGCAGCCGGACTCGACCTTCGGCTTCGATTACGCGGTGAACGCGATCGCCATGTCGCTGATCGGCGGCACCACGAGCTGGGTCGGCCCGCTGATCGGCGCGGTCCTGCTCGGCTCGCTGCAGCAGCTTGCCACCGTGACGATCTCGTCCGCCGTCAACCTGTTGATCGTCGGCCTGCTTCTCGTGTTCTTCGTGATCGTGGCGCCGAACGGCATTCTCGGCCTCATCCACAAATACTGGCAGCACAAGTCTGACGATTTCGTCGGTCGCCGCCGCGTCGATCTGGAAGCGGCCGCGCCGGCGCCGGCGGCTGACGGCGCGCCGGGAGCGCCGCCATGAGCGATCTGCTCGAGGTCGCCAATCTCGGCAAGCGCTTCGGCGGCTTTGTCGCGCTCGACAACATCGCGCTGTCGGTGCGCGCCGGCGAGCGGCTCGGCCTGATCGGCCCGAACGGGTCGGGCAAGAGCACGCTGGTCAATTGCATCTGCGGCACGCTGCGCAACGAGCAGGGCTCGGTGCGGTTCGACGGCCGCGTCATCGACGGCCTGCCCGCGCATCGGCGCACGCGGCTCGGCCTTGCCCGCAGCTTTCAGCTGCCGCGGCCGTTCGTCAGCCTCAGCCTGATGGATAACGTGCGCATTCCGCTGCTCTACACCGTGGAGGCGCGCGGCGCCCATCGCGCGGGCGCCGCGATCGACGACCATTGCCATCGCCTGTTGCGCGAAGTCGGCCTCGAGGCCAAGGCACGCGCCTTGCCGCGCGATCTCACCCAGGTCGAGATGCGCAAGCTCGAACTGGCGCGCGCCATGGCGGCGGAGCCGAAGCTGTTGATCGCCGACGAGGCGATGGCGGGGCTGACCCATTCCGAGATCGAGGACATTTTGGCGCTGCTGGTTCGCCTCAACGAGCAGGGCGTCACCGTCATCCTGATCGAGCACATCATGCGCGCGGTGATGAGCTTTTCGCGGCGCCTCGTCGTGCTGGTCTCCGGGCGCAAGATCGCCGACGGCCTGCCCGAGGAGGTGATGCGCGATCCGGAAGTGGAGAGGGCCTATCTTGGCCAATAGCCTGACCATTACCGGCATCAATGCCGCCTACGGCGCGGTGCGCGTCATCGAGGACGTGTCGCTCAAGGTCGGCGGCGGCGAGACCGTGGTGCTGCTCGGCACCAACGGCAACGGCAAGTCGACGCTGATGAAATGCATCATGGGCATCGTGCGGCCGAGCACGGGCTCGATCGTCGCCGAGATCGACGGCATCCACCACGACCTCGCCGGCCGCACCACCGAGGAAATCGTCGACCTCGGCATTGCGCTGGTGCCGGAGGGGCGGCGGCTGTTTCCGCGGCTCACCGTCGAGGAGAACCTGCTGCTCGGCGCTTTCCGCCGCACCGCCCGCCGCGAGCTCAAGCGCAATTACGAAATCTGCCTCGAGACCTTTCCGCGGCTGGCCGAGCGGCGGGGCCAGCTCGCCGGCAGCATGTCGGGCGGCGAGCAGCAAATGCTGGCGCTCGGCCGCGCGCTCATGCTGGCGCCGAAAATTCTTCTGGTCGACGAGCCGTCGGTCGGCC
>JASHSE010000091.1 GCA_030036975.1 Xanthobacteraceae bacterium
ACCAGGTTGCGTCATGGATTACCAACGCTTTCTGACGGCGAAGCTGTGTACCACTTTCGAACGAACCTCCAACAGACAAGTGTCGCTATTGTACAGGTGCCAATTTGCTGGACAATAAATCCCAATGTCAAAGGATTGACTCGCGAGACCGCAGCGGAGTGTGTCGCCAAAAGCATTGCGATTTCTCTTCCGATAAAAATATCAACAAAGCCTACTCCGGCGCCAATCATAAGAACGACCGGCCAGCCCAATCGACCACGTTTGAGCTGAGCCGTGCCGATTGCTATTCCAGCTAACGTCGCAGGCACAAGACCAAATAAATAGCTGAATGGTATTCCGTAGGTGGCGATAAGAATGACGCCGCCAATCTTACCGAGGGCGCGCTCACTATGGACTGGGGGCGCCAAAGAAATCACGCCAATAATGGCGACAAGCCATAATGCGAATCCCACTAATGGGCCGACTGCCATAAAAAATCCAGTGATGCCGGCTACTTTTCGCGCCGACAAGAGGAACTCTGACCCTCGCGACTGCGTGGTCACTTCATTGACCTCATTGAACCTGTGCGCGCTTGCGGATTGAGGGCGGCCCACCCGCGAATCATCGCTCCGGCCCCCGGCGGTATTTGTTCGGCAACAGATCGCCGATCGGCACGGCTGCGGCCGCTGCACCGTTCGGCACGATGACGCGGGCCTTCGGATCGTAGTCGAAGATCAGCTCGCGGCAGGCGCCGCACGGCGACACCACGGCGATGCGCTGATCCTTCTCGTCGGGATCGGGATGGCGCACCGCGACGATGGTGTCGATGCCGGAATCGCCCTGGTCGACAAAGGCGCGGCCGAGCGCCACCGCCTCGGCACATACCGCCATGCGGCCCAGATAGGCGTCGAGATTGACACCGGTGAAAATCTTGCCCGAGCGGGTGCGCAACGCCGCGCCGACCTCCTGCCAATCGTAGCGGTAGCGCTGTTTGATCGCCGCCATCGCCGCCGCGACCAGTTCCCGATCCGCCGCTTTGAGTTTCTCCGGCCGTTTCATGCTGCGTCCGGTCGATGAATTCCGCTCATTCCCGGGCAAGCGGGAATCCAGAGTTTAAAGGGACTGGGTCCCCGCTTTCCGCCTTCGCGCAATGCGCTTCGGCGGACTGCAAACCCGCCGTAGCTCGCCGAGCGAGCGTAGGCGGGTCGCGGGGACGAGCGGAAGGGAAGCCGATTGTTCGGAGTCCGCTTCACTTGGCAAGCTCCCGCAAGCCGAGCCGGATCAACGTTTGCACCGCGGCGCCAGCGCCGGCACTGCGTGCCGCCGCGGCGACGGCGGCAGCGGCCTGCGGCTGCGCATAGCCGAGATTGACCAGCGCCGAGACCGCGTCGCTCACCGGCTGCGGCGCGCGTTTTTCATCGAGCGCGCCGGAGAGCCGCACCAACGCCGGATCGACATTGGTGTAGGCCGGCGCCTTGTCCTTCAATTCGGTGACGATGCGCTCGGCGACTTTGGGGCCGACGCCGGGCGTGCGCGCCACCATGGCCTTGTCGCGCACGGCGATCGCCGTGGCGAGATCCGCCGGCTTGAGCGTACCCAGCACCGCGAGCGCCACCTTGGTGCCAACGCCCTGCACCGTCTGCAGCAGCCGAAACCATTCGCGCTCGACGTCGGTGACAAAGCCGAACAGTTTGATCTGGTCCTCGCGCACATGCGTCTCGATGGCGAGCGTCGCCGGCTCGCCGGGCCGCGGCAGCTCCTGCAGGGTGCGCGCCGAGCAATGCACCAGATAGCCGACGCCGCCTACGTCGAGGATGACGGCGTCCTCGCCGTAGCTGTCGATGATGCCTTTGAGCTTGCCGATCATCGCGCCGCGCGCTCCGAACCGTCATTCCGGGGCGCGCCGAAGACGCGAACCCGGAATCCATAACCACTATTTTGGCAGGACAGCCTCAGCGCATGTTCTGCATGGCTCGTGGTTATGGATTCCGGGCTCGCCGCTGCGCGGCGCCCCGGAATGACGGTGGGGATGACGCGTTTCATCGCGCCGCCATCTTCATGGCCGCGTGCAGCACGCTTTGGCGGTGATGCGCATGGGTCACCGCGATGGCGAGCGCATCGGCGGCGTCGTCGGAGCGCGGATCGGCCTTCGGCAGCAGCACGCCGATCATCATGCGCACCTGCGCCTTGTCGCCGTGACCGGCGCCGACGATGCTTTTCTTGACCAGGTTCGGCGCGTATTCGGCGACCGGAACGCCGGCCTTGGCCGGAACCACCACGGCGATGCCGCGGGCCTGGCCGAGCTTTAGCGTCGCCTTGGCGTCCTTGTTGACGAAGGTGGCCTCGACGGCGGCCTCGTCGGGCCGGAATTCGTCGAGCACGCGCATCAACCCGTCATGGATCGCCAGGAGCCGCGCCGCCAGCGTATCGTCGTCGCGCGTCGTCACCGAGCCGCAGCCGAGAAAGCCGAGCCGATTGCCGAAAATCTCGACCATGCCCCAGCCGGTGCGGCGGAGCCCGGGATCGATGCCGAGGATGCGAATCGGGCGCGTCATCGCGGCTCCCGTGATAGCGCCGGGGCGGCGCAACGCCTATAGCGTTTGGTGCCCGTGTAATCCTCCGCTCATTCTCGCGGAAGCGGGAATCCAGCGCTTAAAGAAAACTGGGTCCCCGCTTTCGCGGGGACGAGCGGAAGTGCGTGGTCAGGTCCCAAGCTTCGCGGCCAAATCTTCAAGGCTGGCGGCTGCGATATCGACCGGCGCGACCGGCGTGGCCTCGCCCTTGCCGGGGCCGCGCTCGTCGGGCCGGGCGATGTGCGCGGTGCGTAACCCGAGCGCGGCGGCGGCTTTGAGATCGGAGGTGTGCGCGGCGACCATCATGCAGTCGGACGGCGCAAGATCGAACGCCTCGGCGGCGGCGAGATAGACGTGGGGCTTCGGCTTGTAATCGCCGGCGAGCTCGGCGCCGAGGATGGCGTCCCAGGGAAAGCCGTTGCGGCGGGCGAGATCGACCTGGAGCGAGATGTTGCCGTTCGACAGCGGCGCCAGCCAATAGCGCGCCTTCAACCGCTGCAGGCCCGGCGGCACATCGGGCCAGGCGTCGAGCCGGTGCCAGGCGAGATTGAGGTTGACACGGTCGGCTTCGCCGAGTTTGTCGGCACCGAAGCGCGGCAGCACGCGATCGAGATTGCGCCGGTGCAGCACGTCGAGCTTGCAAAAGCCGATGCGGCCGGAGCGCACCTCTTCCATGGCGCCCTGATATTCGCCGCGCCAGGCGTCGGCGAAGCCGAGCCAATCGAGCGAAACAAAACCCTGCGGCTCGAGCACGGCCTTCGCCTCGCGCGCAATCGAGCTGCGCCAATCGACCAGGGTGCCGAAGACGTCGAAGAACAGCGCTTTGACCGCGACCGCCATGCGCCAGACTCCTAGCGCAATCGCGCCCGGAATGCCAAAAGGAGCGCCGCCGGAGGAAATTTCGCCGCATGCCCGAAATGTCCGAAGTGGAGCGATGGCAGAAGCGCTTTGCGGCGCCGGGCTACGCGTTCGGCAAGGAACCGAACGTGTTTCTCAAGGCGCAGGCGCATCTGCTGCGGTCGGGACAGCGCGCACTCTCGGTCGCCGACGGCGAAGGCCGCAACGGCGTCTGGCTCGCCGAGCAGGGCCTCGACGTGCTGGCGATCGACTTTTCGGAGACCGGCCTCGCCAAGGCCCGCGCGCTTGCCGCCGAGCGCGGCGTGACGCTGCGCACCGAGCTTGCCGACGTGACGACATGGCGCTGGCCGGCCCAAGCGTTCGACGTGATCGCTGCGATCTTCATCTTCGTCGCGCCGACCGAGCGGCCGGCGTTTTTCCACCACCTCAAGCGCGCGCTGAAACCTGGCGGGCTGCTCTTCATGCAGGGCTACCGGCCCGCGCAGCTCAATTACCGCACCGGCGGGCCGCCGCGCGCCGAGCTCATGTACACGCGCGCGATCCTGCAGGACGGATTCGGCGACATGGCGACGCTCGACATAAGCGAGCATGACAGCGTGATCGTCGAAGGCACCGCGCATGTCGGGCTGTCGGCGCTGATCGACCTCGTCGCGCGGAAGCGAATGTCCCCTGCCCTCGATTGAACAGCCGGAGACCTTGAATGCCCGACGCGCTTGCAGACGCCTTGTACGAACTGATCGTGGCGACGCGCATCCTCGCCAACGAGAAAGTGCTCGATGCGTTCGGTCACGTCAGCGTGCGCCATCCGCTTGATCCGCAGCGCTACTTCATCCCCCGGCATCGCGCGCCGGAATTGGCGGAGATCTCCGACCTGGTCGAGCTCACGCTCGATTCCGAGCCGGTGCGGCCGACCGATTTCCGGCTGTACAGCGAGAAGGTGATCCACGGCGAAATCTACAAGGCGCGGCCCGACGTCCACGCGGTGTGCCATCACCATGCGCACGCGGTGCTGCCTTACGCGATTTCAGGGCAGGAGATCGTGCCGGTGTTTCACCTCGGCGCGGTGATGGGCAAGGTGCAGTTCTGGGATCAGCGCGACGAGTTCGGCGATACCAACATGCTGGTGGTCAAGCCGGAGGAAGGCGCCTCGCTCGCCCGCGCGCTCGGCCCGCACTGGACCGTGCTGATGCGCCGCCACGGCGCCACCGTCGCCGGAACGAGTTTACGCGAGCTGACCTTCCGCACGGTGTTCACCTGCGACAACGCGCGGCTGCAGAGCCAGGCCATGGCGCACGGCCGCGTCGATGCGCTCTCGCCGGGCGAGGTCAAGCTCACGGCCGCCCATCAATTGCGGCCGCCCTCGACCAACCGCGCCTGGGACTACTGGGTGCGCCAGGTCGAAAAAGCCGGGCTGATGCCGGCGCGGGCGGCGGCGAAAGGCGCAAGCACCACTGCTGCGCGCGCCAAAAAGGCCGACGCAAAACGCGCACCGACGAAATCTGCGCGCAAAAATTCCGTCAAAAGCAAAAGACGCCGTTAGGGAGGACGCCATGGCCAAGAGCATGCAATCGCCGCGCCTGCCGGAATTGTCGGAGGCGACGCTGACCGCCGAGCAGCGCGCGCTCGCCCAATCGATCAAGTCCGGGCCGCGCGGGCAGTTCAAGATGGCCGGGCCGTTCGCGGTCTATCTGCATTCGCCCGCCTTCGGCGAGCTTGCGCAAAAACTCGGCGGCCACGTGCGTTTTCACACCAGCGTGCCGCCGCGGCTCTCCGAGTTCGCCATCCTGGTGACGGCGCAGCATTGGAAGGCGCAATACGAATGGGCGATGCACGCGCCGATGGCGGAGAAGCAGGGCGTCACGCCGGCGACCATCCGCGACATTCAAGCCGGCCGCCGGCCGAAAAGGGCGCCGCGCGACGAGCTCGCGGTCTACGACTTCGCCAAGGAGCTTTATGCCGACAAGCGTGTCAGCCAGCCGAGCTACAATCGCCTGCGCAAGATCTTGGGCGATGCCGGCACGGTCGAGCTGGTCGGACTATTGGGCTACTACGCCATGGTGTCGATGACGCTCAACACGTTCCGCGTGCCGCTGCCCGACGGCATGAAGCCGCCGTTCAAGGAGCCGGCGCGGAAGTAAAACACCAGCCGCTCATTCCGCGAAAGCGGGAATCCATGAGCTTGCACTTTTGACCGGGTCCCGCTTTCGCGGGGACGAGCGGCAGAGAAGGCCTTAAGCCACGCGGCCGACCGGCTTGCCGGCTTGCTCCGCCGCCTTGGGCGCGCCGCCGCGCGCCTTGTTCATGCGCCGGCGCAAAAGGTCGAGGAAACGCTCCTTCGGCATCGGCGGTGCGATCAGGACGCCCTGGCCGAAATCGCAGCCCATCACCATCAGGGCCTGCAAATCGGGCTGACTTTCGACGCCCTCCGCAACCGCGGTGCTGCCGAAGCGGTGGGCAAGGTCAATCGCAGTCTGGCAGATCGCCGCATTGGTGGCGTCAGTCGCGCAGCCCAGCACGAACGAGTGGTCGACTTTCAGCTCGGCAAACGGCAATTCGCGCAGACTCGAGAACGACGAATAGCCGGCGCCGAAATCGTCGATGGCGATCTGGATACCGCTGACTTGCAGCTGCCGGGCGATCTCGTGAGCGAGCTTGATGTCGCGCGCGATCTGATCCTCGGTGACTTCGACGATCAGGCCGGGCCAGCGCTCCGATTTCGGCCGATACTCGGTGACCACCTTGGCGATCGGCAGTTTTAACAGCACGCCGACAGGCACGTTGATGGCGAGGTGGAGATTAAAGCCCGCTTCCTCGAACATCGACCAGTCGCACAGCGTCGCGAGCAGCGCGTGCTGGGCGAGCTCGATCACCGAGCCTTCGTCGACCTCGGGCAGAAAACTGCCAGGCAACAGCACGCCAAGCTCGGGATGGCGGATGCGCGCCAGCGCTTCGGCGCCGGCGAGGCATTTGCGCTTGAGATCGATCTTGGGCTGATACCAGATTTCGAACCAATGATTGCGCAGCGCCTCGGCGATCGCGATCCGCGGCCGCGCCTGTGCGCTCATCGAATCGGTGAGCGAACGGCGCTCGTCATCGGCCAAATGTTTGACCGGCCCTGACCAGCTGCGGACGTCTTTTGGATCGGTGTCGCTCATGCCAATGGTCGCGCCCCGCGCCGCGTGAGCCGGCGGCGGGCCACGGCTCCCCGCCGCCACTTGCACTCTGAAAATGCCGATGCCGTCGCAATCCTATACGGCACCCAGTCTTAACTAATGGTAAGGTCTGGATTGGTAAACGAAGTACGTCCGCCAAAGCGAAATTTGCGTTGGCGCCGTTACTGCTTGTGCATCTGCATTACGCCCGGATCCTGCCTCTTCGCGCCGGCGCCGCCGGCCGAGGTGCCAGGCCCCGGCGCGCCGACGGCGGCCACGGGAAAGTTGACCTTGACGCTGGCGCCGCCGGCCGTGGTGAGCATCGCCTCGAGCGTGTCGCCGGCTTTGAGCGGCGCTTTGAGACCTTCGAGCATGATGTGATAGCCGCCGGGCTTGAGCGTCAGGGTCTGCCCGGGCGCGATCTCGAGCCCGCCCTGCACCGGCCGCATCTTCATCACGCCGTTATCCATCGCCATTTCGTGGATCTGGCACTTGCCGGCGGCAGCGCTCGAAGCGCAACTCAGCCGCTGGGCCTGACTGCCGCTGTTGGTCACCGTCAGGTAGGCGGCGCCGGTGCTCGCGCCCTTCGGGGTGGCGCGCGCCCATGGCTGGGTGATGTCGAGCGATCCGACCTTGTAGTCGGCGGCAGCCGCCTGGCCGGCGGGCAACGGCGTGAGCGCGAGCGCAAACCCGGCGGCCGCGGCGGCCGCGCGGCGCCGGGGCTTCGGCAAAAGGACTTTTTGCATGGCTTTGCTCCGTCATTTGGGCCGAACCGACGCCTGCACCGCCACCGGGTCAAGCAGCGTCCGTTTGGGCCGAAAAGCTTGTGCACGACTTAATGGCTCTGCGGCGGCACCGCGATGCAGCCATGCGCCGCACGATAAACTTTACATCAATGGCGGCTTAGAAATCTCCCGGTATGGGCGTATGCTTGATTCATGCAAGACGGCAGCTCCAGGCTGGCCCAGGACAAACCCGAAGGCGACGGCACGCCGCATGTCGCCCAAATCCTGCAGTTCCGTCCGCGGCCGCACGCGATGGGGCCGAATGGGTCCGCGCCGGCGATACAGGCACCCGACGATGACGCCCTGCCTGATGATCTGGCGGCCTACGAACAGGACCGCGACGACGCGCCGGTCAATTATGCGCAGCGCATGCTGATGAACGTGATCGCCATTGCGGTCGTGTGCCTGCTGATCGGCGTCGGTGTCTGGCTCGCCGACACCATCGCCGATATGGAGCGCGACCAGGATTGCGTGCTGCAGGGCAGGCAGAATTGCGCGGCGATCGAAGTTCCGGCGCCGCTGCCGAAATAATTCCCGCCGGCCTCGAGCTTGGCGGCGAAGTTGAACTTGCCGGCTTCCTTCGCTATAGGGGCTGTCGCTTGAGAGGGGCCCGTTCGGTTCGGGCTTGTGCGCGCCGGGGGGCACGACCGGGCGCAATCGCTGTGGCTTAAAGAGCACGCCCGATGGCTACCACATTCGACAAAGTGGCCGATATCATTGCGGAAACCTGCGATATTCCGCGCGAGAGCATCAAGCCGGAAAGCCACGCCACCAAGGATCTGGAGATCGACAGCCTCGACTTCCTCGACATCGCCTTTGCCATCGACAAGGCTTTCAATATCAAGCTGCCGCTCGAGCAATGGACCCAGGAAGTCAACGATGGCCAGGCCTCGACCGAAAAATACTTCGTGCTGAAGAACTTGAGCACGCGGATCGACGAGTTGGTCGCGGCCAAAGGCGCCTGAGGCGCCCGAAAATGCGTCTTGAATATTTCCAGATGATCGACCGCATCATCGAGGTCGACCTCGAGGCGGGGCGGCTGCGCGCTGCCTGCACGGTGCCGAAAGAGAGCACGATCTTCGAGGGCCACTTCCCGAGCTACCCGCTGATGCCGGGTGTGCTCCTGATCGAGTGCATGGCGCAGACCGCCGGGTGGCTGGTCTGCATGCGCGGGCGCTTTGCCGCCATGCCGTTTCTCGCCGGCGTCAAGGAAGGCAAATTCCGCACCCTGGTGTTTCCCGGCGACCGGCTCGAATTCGAGGGCAGCGTGGTGCACGAGGGCTCCGGCTATACGGTCGCCGAATGCACCGGACAGCGCGACGGCAAGAAGGTGTGCGACGCGCAGCTGACCTTCCGCATCATGCCGTACCCCAGCCCGCAATTTCGCGAGGCTTTCTTTACCTGGGGCGAGCGGCTCGAATTGCCGATCAAGGAGCTCGCTCGGTGAGCCAACGGCGCGAGGTATGGATCACCGGCGTCGGCCTTATCACCTGCCTCGGCGAGGGGCTTGACGCGACCCGCGATTTTTTTGCATGCGGCGCGCCGCCGCCCTACGACGACAAGAGTTTTGCGCCCTACATCGTGCATACGCTGCCGCCGATCAATTTTGACAAGCAGATTCCCAAGAAGGGCGATCAGCGGCAGATGGAAATGTGGCAGCGGATCGGCGTCTACGCCGCGGGCCTCGCGCTGGGCGACGCGGCGCTTGCCGGCAAGCCCGATCTGCTCGACCATACCGACATGATCGTCGCCGCGATCGGCGGCGAGCGCGACATTCCGGTCGATACCGCCATTCTCGCCGGCGTGCGCGCGGCGGAAAAACCCGGCGCGTTTCTCAATGAGCGACTGATGAACGATCTGCGGCCGACGCTGTTTCTCGCGCAACTGCCGAATCTGATGGCCGGCAACATTTCGCTGGTGCACGGCGTGGTCGGCTCCTCGCGCACCTTTTTGGGCGAGGAATCCGCAGGTGTCGACGCGGTGCGCGTCGCGCAGGCGCGCGTCGCCGCCGGACAGAGCGAGGTGACGCTGGTCGGCGGTGCCTCGCACGGCGCGCGCTGGGATCACCTTCTGGATTTCGAACTCGGCGGCGCGTTGCTGAAGGAAAAATTTGCGCCGGTGTGGGATCGCGGCCCCGAGGGCGGCATCGCCTACGGCTCGCTCGGTGCCTTTCTGGTGCTGGAAAGCGCGGACCATGCCCGCGCGCGCGGCGCCCGGCCGCGGGCGCGGCTTAACGCCGTCGCTTCGGATCGCAACAAGCGGCAGCCGGGCGACATCGAGATGACGCTCGGCCGGCTCTGGCAGACGACCGCGGCGCAGGTTGACGGCGGCCACGCCGCCGTGATTTCCGGCGCGACCGGCCTCGAGCCGGCCACCTCGGCGGAGCGGCACGCACTGACGCAATTCGGCCTTCCCGTGCGTGGCAGCGGCACGTATATCGGCCATGGGATCGAGGCGCAGTTTCCGGCTAATCTTGCCATCGCTACGATAGTGCTCGAACATGGCAAGCTGTTTGCGCCATTGGGCAGCGGCGACGGCGGAAAAAACCCGGAGCCGCTGGACCAGATCGTCGTCACGGGCGTCGGCGCCTGGCGCGGCGAAGGGCTTGCGCTCGTTGAACGCATCCATTGAGGGCACGCGATGACACAATCGAGCGCCGCCGGAACAGCCAGCGCAAAAAATACAAAATATCTGGACAAAGCCGGCCGGCCGCTCGTCGCGGTGACCGGGATCGGCGTCGTCACCTCGCTCGGCGTCGGCAAATCCGATAACTGGAAAAAGTTGACCGGCGGCATTTCCGGCGTGCGGCGCATTTCGCGCTTCCCGACCGAAGCACTCAAGACCACGATCGCCGGCACCGTCGACGACGTCTATCAGGATTATATGGCGCCAGCCAAGCTGTCGGAGTGTATCGCGCTTCTCGCCGGCGAGGAGGCGATCGCGCAATCGGGCATCGGCAGCAAAGGCCGTTTTCCGGGACCGCTGTGCCTCGCGCCGCCGCCGCTCGAACTGGAATGGCCGTCGCGTTTCAAGATGGCCGAGATGGCCGCGGGGAATGCGCCGGCCGGCTATCCCGATCTCCTGCGCGTCGCCCGCAATTTTGGCCAAAAATTCGGCGCCTTCCGCTTCGGCATCATCGGCGAGCGCTTGGCCGAACATTTCGGCACCGAAGGCTCGCCGATTTCGCTCAACACCGCTTGCGCGTCGGGCGCGACCGCGATCCAGCTCGGGCTCGAAGCGATCCGGCGCGGCGAATGCGAGGCCGTGCTGGCGATTGGCGCCGACGGCTCGGTCACCCCGGAAGCGCTGGTGCGGTTCTCGCTTCTCTCGGCGCTGTCGACGCAGAACGAGCCGCCGCAGCAGGCATCGAAGCCGTTTTCCAAAAACCGCGACGGTTTTGTCATGGCCGAAGGCGCCGGCGCGCTCGTGCTGGAGAGCCTTGCGCATGCGCGGGCCCGCGGCGCGCGCGTGCTCGGCATCATCGAGGGCTGCGGCGAGAAATCCGACTCGTTTCATCGCACCCGGTCGAGCCCGGACGGCAAGCCGATCATCGCCTGCATGCGCAATGCGCTTGCCGACGCCGGTGTGGGCCCCGACGAGGTCGATTACATCAACGCCCACGGCACCTCGACGCCGGAGAACGACAAGATGGAGCATTTCGGCGTCGCCGCCGTGTTCGGCGAGCGCGCCCCGCGCATTCCGATTTCGTCGAACAAATCGATGATCGGCCATACCTTGACGGCAGCGGGCGCCGTGGAAGCCGCCTTCACCCTGCTCACGCTCGAGCACCAGCGCATTCCGCCGACCATCAATTACAATGTGCCCGATCCGGCCATTGTGCTCGACGTGGTGCCAAACGCCGCGCGCGACGCGCGCGTTCATCGCGCCATTTCCAATTCGTTCGGCTTCGGCGGCCAGAACGTTTGCGTGGTGATGGCGCGGGAGCCGGCATGACGGGCCTCGCGCCGGACGCGGAGGCAGAGCGCGCAGCCGCTGCGCCTGCCGGGCGCATGCGCGTGCTCACGCTGGTCGCCGACCGCACCATCGAGCTGCGCGAGACCGCGCCGCCGCCGGCGCCCGGACCGGGCGAGGCGCAGGTCGCCATCAAGGCGCTCGGGCTCAATCACATCGACGTCTGGGGCTGGCGCGGCATGGCCTTCGCCAAGCGCAAGCTGCCGCTCGTGGTCGGCGCCGAAGCCGCCGGCGAAGTGGTCGCCCTGGGCTCCGACGTGAGCGGTTTGCGCGTCGGCGACCGCGTCGTGCCCTATGGCGCGCTGACCTGCGGCGTCTGCAAAGCCTGCCGCGAGGGCCGCGACAATCTTTGCGAAAACCCGGCCGGCATCATGGGCTTTCACACCGACGGCTTCGCCCGAGATCTCGTCACCATGCCGGCGCGGCTGTTGGTGCCGATCCCGGCCGGCGTCAGTTTCCGCGACGCCGCCTGCGCGCCGATTGCGTTTGCCACCGTGCAGCACATGCTGTTCGACAATGCCAGGCTCGAGCCCGGCGAAAGCATTTTGGTGCAGGCCGGCGGCTCCGGCATCGGCAGCGTCGCCATCAAAATGGCGAAGGCGCTCGGCTGCACCGTGTTCACCACGGTCGGCGACGACGCCAAGGCCGAGAAGGCCAAAGCGCTCGGCGCCGATCACGTCATCAATTACCGCACCGCGCGATTCGAAGGCGTGGTGCGCAAGCTGACCGGCAAGAAGGGCGTGGACGTCGTGTTCGAGCACGTCGGGCCGGACACGTTCAACGGCTCGCTGCTGTGCCTCAAGCGCGGCGGGCGCCTGGTGACCTGCGGCTCGACCTCGGGGCAGTCGACGAATCTCAATCTGTTCCAGCTCTATACCCAGCAATACCGTATCTTCGGCTCGTTCGGCGCCTCGCTGCGCAATATCCGCGAGGGCTTGGCCAAGATGGCGTCCGGCCTCGCCCCGGTGATCGACACCGAACTGCCGCTTAACGATTTCGAGCGCGCGCTGGCGCGCCTCGAGAGCCGCCAGGTTTTCGGCAAAATCATCGTCACGTTCTGAGATCCAATGACATTCGGCCGACGCACTGTGTCGTCATTGCGAGCGAAGCGAAGCAATCCAGTGCCCCCTCCCTTCCCTCCCCCGCTTGCGGGGGAGGGAAGGGAGGGGGGATTGCTTCGTCGCTTCGCTCCTCGCAATGACGATGGACTGAATCAATTTAGCTTCATCGTGCGGTAATGATCGGGCGGCGGGCAAAAATCCTGCTCGATGCGGGCACCGGCGCCATTGCGGTCGGCCTGCTGCGCGCCGTCAAACTCACCAAGCGCCAGCGCGCGGCGAATTTCGCCGGCGCGGCCATGCGCAAGATCGGGCCGCTCCTTCCCGAGCACCGCGTCGGCCGCGCCAACCTGCGCGCGGCTTTTCCGGAAAAATCCGATGCCGAGATCGAAAACACCCTCGCCGGCGTCTGGGACAATCTCGGCCGCGTCGCGGCGGAGTTCGCGCACCTCGATGAATTGCACCTCGCAGGCGTGGGACCGCCCACCTCGGACGACATCACCTACACACCGGAATCGGCGGACCGCTACGAGCGCATGATCAAAAGTAGCAAGCCGACGCTCGCCTTTGCCGCCCATCTCGCCAATTGGGAAGTTTCGGCTGTGGGCGCCAAACTGCTCGGCGCCAATTCGGCCGCGCTCTATCGGCGGCCTAACATCCGCGCCATCGGCGATGCCGTGGTCAAGCTACGCATGCCGCTCATTGGACAATTGATCCCGACCGGCCTCGATGCGCCGGTGCGGCTGGCGCGGCTGCTGCAAGCCGGCGTGCATGTCGGAATGCTGGTTGACCAGCATTTCGGCAAGGGCGTCGAAGTGATCTTCTTTGGCCGGCCTTGCAAAGCCAACCCGTTGATTGCGCTCCTCGCCCGGCAGACCGAATGTGCTATTCGAGGTACTCGCGTCGTCCGGCTGCCCGACGGCAATCGTTTCCGCTGCGAGATTACCGATCCGATCGAACCGCCACGCGATGCCGACGGACGCATCGACATCAAGGGTACCATGCAGGCGATCACCGCAATCATTGAAGGCTGGGTGCGCGAGCATCCCGAGCAGTGGCTGTGGTTGCACCGGAGGTGGAGGTGAGGCACCGCGGACCCGGAGCGCGACGCGCGGCCGCCGCACGTCAAATCGCAAGATGCGAGCTTGCCGGCTCGACCCGGGCGCGCGGTTCGATGACAACCGGCTCGATTGCAGCGATCATGCCCTCGATGCGCGCGATCACGTCGCGTGAGAACGGTCCGACGTCCTGGTAAAGCGCCATCAACAACAAGATCCGGCGGGTCGAATCCCGATTGCTCGCAACGCACTGGGTCAGCGTGCGACCGAACAGCTCGCGCGGTTCTGGCAGGTTTGAAATGATCCGGTGCAACATTTCGATATTGCTGGAATCGCGCCGCGAATCCTGTGCGCGCGTCCGCCGCTTGCGGCGGCAATTGTCGAGCATCTTTGCCAGACGCTGGAGGCGGCCGGCAAAGGCCACCGGATCATAGATAAGCTGCAGAACGCGCACGTAGTCGCCGAGGATTTCCTGCCGTGGCCGCAGCGTCCCGAAGTTGAGGCCCATCGTGCACTGGTCCGCGCTCATCACGTCCTCGCGCCTGAGGTGCGGATGCAGGCGGCCCGCCTTTTCAAGCCGGCGCGTGAGCTGAGTGTTCGGCAATGCGTAGAGCAGGCCCACCATGCAGACCGGAATAGCCGCTTCTTCGATCAGCTCGACCATCGCATCCGCCACCGACTCCGTCTCGCTGTCGAAACCGATGATGAAGCCTGCATGCACAAAAAGACCGGCGGCGTAGATCCTGTGGATGCTCTGTGCAATATTACGCCGCGTGTTCTGCTTTTTGCGCATAGCAATCAGCGTCGCGGCGTCGGGACTCTCAATGCCGACAAAAACTCCGACGAAATTAGCCCGGTTCAAGAGGATAAGGAGTTCGTGATCATCGGCCAGATTGATCGAGGCTTCGGTCGTGAACTCGAACGGATAGTCCCGCGCTTCGAGCCACTGTGCGAGATCCGGAAGGAAAGCCTTGACGGCCTTCTTGTTGCCGATGAGGTTGTCGTCCACGAAGTCGACGAGGCCGCGATAGCCGAGGCGGTAAAGCTCGTCGAGTTCCGCGAGCATCTGGGCGTTGGTCTTGGCGCGCGGCACGCGCCCGTACAGCTCGATGATGTCGCAGAATTCGCAGGTGAACGGGCAGCCGCGGGAGAACTGCACGCCGATGTGGAGGTAGTCATCGAATTTCAGGAGATCGAAGCGGGGCACCGGCGTCTTGGTCACATCGACCTGAAATTTCTCCGCCTCGAACAGCCCTTCGCGTTCGCCCGCCTCCCAGGCTTCGACGAATTGATCGATGACCCCTTCGGCTTCACCGAGAACGCGAAAATTCGCCGTCTGATAGAGATCGGGAGACGATGTGACGCTGGGCCCGCCAACGGCAACGGGCTTTCCCTGCGCACGGCATAGATCGACGACATCCAGCATGTCGCCCGCCTGCGGCAGCATGCCGCCGGTCAAGACCAGATCGGCCCAGTCCAGATCGTCGCCGGTCAATTCCTCGGTGTTGCGGTTGACCAGCCGAATCGTCCAGGAACGCGGCAAGAGCGCCGCGACGGTGATCAGGCCCAGCGGCGGCGCCGGATACTTGGCGCCGAAAGCTTTGGACGTCCGCTTGAAACTCCAAAACGTCTCCGCCTCGAAGCGAGGACAGACCATGAGCACATTGCAGGCTTGTGCATCCAACATAAACTCCCCCGCCCCTGGCGCAGGGCCGCAGGCTATGTCGAAACGATGCGTAAGTCCATGAATCAAAATGGCGAAAGCGCACCGACGGTGGCGGTAAGAATTGCGCGACGGGCCGGGTTGGACTAGCCGAGCGCATCCGCGATAATGGCTGACGCATGAGTGACGCGGCGCAAAGCGAAGTTTTGGGCGAGGTTCGCGACGGCACCGCCGCGACGGTGCGGCGGCGCCACGTTATTTATGTCTCAGGCTACGATCCGCGCGGCGCGCAGAGTTTTTTCGACCTGATGCGCCGGACCTGCGAAAAGTTTTGCCGTTTGTGGCCGATCACTGCAACCCTGCACGCAGCCGAGCAATCGGAGGAGTTTGCGCGCTGGCAGCTCGATCTGCGCGGCGCGGGCGGCGCGGCCGGCGCGGATTGGCAGGTCGCAACGCGTTACGATTTCCTGCGCATGGAAAATTTCATCCGCGCCGACATGGCGCAGCCGACGCTGCGGCAATTTTGGCGCGGGCTTGCCTGGTACGCGGACGACGTCGTCAGCGGCGCGCAGTTTCGCATTTTTCGCGCCGCATGGCGCTTCGCGCTGCATCTTCTGTACTTTCAGCTGCTGATCGCGGCGTGGGCTGCGGCAGCGGTGCTGGTCGGGCTCGTGGCCGGGCGCGTCCTTGCCGACGATCTCGGTCTGCCGCTTGCCGCGAGCGTCATCATCGCCGTCGCAGCAGGCACAGTGACACTGTTTGCGCTGCGCCCGCTGGCCGGGCGCTGGCGGATGGTGCAGATCGCGTCCTGCTGGTCGACCTTGCGCCGGTTCGGCCGCGGCCGGCCGACCTGGATCGATCATGTCGTCGAAGTCGGCGCCCGGCACCTCGTCGCCGCCGCGCGCGCCAATGGGGCCGATGAGCTGGCACTGGTCGGCCATTCCACCGGCGGCGCCGTGGCCTGCGCGATCATGGCGCGCGCCCTCGAACTCGATC
>JASHSE010000092.1 GCA_030036975.1 Xanthobacteraceae bacterium
AAAATTTCGTTCACCGGCTCGATCCCGGTCGGCAAGCACCTCGCCGCGCTTGCCGCCAAGGGCATGAAGCGCACCACCATGGAGCTCGGCGGCCATTCGCCGGTCGTGGTGTTCGCCGACGCCGATCCGGAAAAAGCCGCCGACACCATCGCGGCGTTCAAATACCGCAATGCCGGCCAGGTCTGCATCTCGCCGACGCGGTTTTATGTGCAGGAGGACGTGTATCCGCGCTTTCTCAAGCGCTTCACCGAATACGCCAACGGCGTCAAGATCGGTGACGGCCTGGAGAAGGGCAACACCATGGGCCCGATGGCCAATTCGCGGCGCATCGACGCGATGGAGACGTTCGTCAACGACGCCAAGAACCGCGGCGGCAAGATCGTCACCGGCGGCAAGCGGCGCGGCAATCAAGGCTATTTCTACGAGCCGACGGTGATTACCGAGGTGCCGGATGACAGCAAGGTGATGACCCAAGAACCGTTCGGCCCGTTGGCGCCGGTGGTCACGTTCAAGACGTTCGACGAGGTGGTCGAGCGCGCCAATTCGCTGGAATACGGGCTTGCGGCTTACGCCTTCACTACGTCGAATACCACCGCAGCAGCGATCGGCGACGCGTTGGAGTCGGGAATGGTCGGCGTCAACTCGATTGCGATTTCGACGCCAGAAACGCCGTTCGGCGGCGTCAAGGAGAGCGGCCACGGCAGCGAGGGCGGCATCGAGGGCTTGGGCGCCTACCTCGTCACCAAGTTCATCTCGCAGGCGTGATGCCGCATAAATCGCGCTGGTGAATTCCGCTCATTCCCGCGAAAGCGGGAATCCAGCACTGGTCCACGCTTTCGCGCATCGGCGCTAACATAGCTGCGTTTCCCGGGCGCAGCGCAGCAAAAGCGCGTTCACGCGCGTCTTCGACGCGCTATGGCGAAGCGGAGTGGTGCGCTGCAGACCCGGGATCGTAACAAACCGCTGAGTCTGGAACGATCCCGGATCAGCGGTGCACCGCATCCGGGAAACAAGGCTTATGTTAGCGCCTATGCGCTTCCGCGAGGACGAGCGTAAGCTCAATCGGTCGTTCGAATCTCGCTTCAGGCTGGAGCGATCGGACGGAGCGCTGGCGTCAGCTCTTCGTTGGCTGCGGTTGCGCTCGGGAGATCCACGAGTCCGAAATGCGGGCCGAGCAGACGGCGCACACGCTGCATCGCCGCACGCGCGACGAAAGCATCCCAAGTCACCCGCGCCAGCAGCGGCAATTGCGCCGGACGGGCGATGAGGTCGCGCAAGATCGCCGTGGTATCGGCGCGGCTATCTGGGCCCATTCCGACCAGAGCCGCAGGCGGAATCATCCGTTCGACGGGATCGACGATGACGCGCAAGGCGGTGAACGCAAGCCCGTGCGCCGCCGCCAGCCGGGCGACGATATGCGATTCCATGTCGACCGCGGCCGCCCCGCTGGTGCGGTGCAGCTCGTGTTTGGTCGTCGGCTCGGCCACGGGCGTATCGACGCCGAGAATCGGAGCGTGATGAGCGTCGCCGATGGCCTCGAGCAGTCGCCTCGACCAGGCTGCATCGGTCGGGATCGGTCCTTGGGCTTCGACCACCGACGACGCCACCACCCAATCGCCGGCCCGCAGGTGCGCGGCGAGGCCGCCGGCAACGCCGAAGCTGATGATGCCGCGATAGCCCTGCCGCGCCGCATTGGCCGCCGTTGCCGCCAATTCACGCCGGGCGTTGCGGGCAAACACCAAGACGCCCGGCCCGGCAGCGATCCTGGCCTCGAATGCCATGCCGACGAAGGCAATAACGAGACGGCGCGAGCCGAGCGCCGCGTCGGCGAGCTGATCAACGTTTTCGGTAAGACCCAGCAGACTTCCGGTGAGGGCGGCGTCGACAAACTGCGTCTCGGATGTCATGAGCTGACAATGCCCCCGCCTGTGTGATCAACCGATCAGCCCCCTTGAAAGCGCTTGCGGCGCCTTCGCTCCGATCCGAATAAAAACACCAGCGTGGTCAATATAATTGCAACCACATGGAAAAGTGCCGCCTCCTGTGATTGGTTCCCTCGCCCCACGAGAAACCAACCCGCCGCCGCATGTCGGCACGACGACACTTGTGACGAATGGAGTTACGAATCGAGCCTCATTCGCATCGTAGCACGACCCGGAGCGAGCCGCCATGCAGAGTGCCGCGCAAACGTTGGTCACCGGCGCCACCGGTTTCGTCGGTTCCGCTGTCGCCAAGGCATTGAGTGAGATCGGATTTGCGGTGCGCGCGCTGGTGCGGCCGGGCAGCCCGCGTGCGCACCTCGCCGGCCTCGCGTTGGAACTCGTCGAGGGTGACATTCGCGACCAAGCCTCGGTGGGACGCGCGATGCGCGACGTGCGCTGCGTCTTTCACGTCGCGGCCGATTATCGGCTGTGGGCGCGGGATAAACGCGAAATTTATGGCGCCAACGTGGAGGGCACGCGCAATGTCATGCGGGAGGCGCTACGCACCGGCGTGGAACGCGTCGTTTACACCAGCAGCGTCGCCACACTGGCACTGCGTCCGGACGGCACGCCGGCCGACGAATCCGTGCCGCTGTCGGAGGAACAAGGCATCGGCGCCTACAAGCGCAGCAAGATCGCCGCCGAACGGCTGGTCGACGCCATGGTCGCGCACAAGGGGCTGCCGGCGATCATCGTCAACCCGTCGACGCCGATCGGCCCGCGCGACGTGAAGCCGACGCCGACCGGCCGCATCATCGTCGAGGCGGCGCGCGGCCGGATCCCCGGATTCCTCGACACCGGCCTCAACCTTGTCCACGTCGACGACGTGGCGCAGGGACACCTTTTGGCGCTGCAACGCGGCGCCGTCGGCGAACGTTACATTCTCGGCGGCGCCAACGTTAGGTTCGCCGACATGCTCGCCGACAT
>JASHSE010000002.1 GCA_030036975.1 Xanthobacteraceae bacterium
TATGGATTCCGGACTCGCCGCTTCGCGGCGATCCGGAATGACGATCCAGAGGATGCTCCGGCTTCCGAATGACGCCTTCGGCTCATCAGCCGATGCGATGAAAGCCGGCGGCTTACTTCAGCGCGCTCGAGACGCTGCCGAACGTGGCGTTCAGGTTGGTGCCGAGAGACTGCACCACGGCGATGATCGCCACAGCGATGCCGGCTGCGATCAAGCCATATTCGATGGCGGTCGCCCCGGACTGGTCCGACAGAAAGGCAGTCAAATAACGAAGCATGATCCAGCCCCTTTGTGCTCTGGTTGAATCGATCTCAGTTGCGTTCGGTGAGGTCGCCCTTCGCGCGCCAAGTTATCCGGCGCCGCCGTGATAACGGCTAACGTGCGCGGCACAATTTTAGCTATCGTCCGCAACGGAGCGGGCGATTTCCGCTCATGGTTATCAAAGCGCAAACTCGCATCCGCATTTTCTACAGCCTGCCCTGCACAACGGGGTTGGGGGCCTTGCCGTTGCTGCGGTCGGGCGGCTTGCCGCCATCGAGCTTCGCCGCCCGGCGGCGTCAACGTTTTCGGCCGAAGGCCGGTCATCCGACCGAACACCGCAGCGCCGGGAAAAATTCAATGCAGCCGCCAACCGGGCGGCCTAGCGCATGTCTCCTGGCGCCCGCGGGGCCGGCGTCTCGTATGCCGACAACGAAGGCGTATCCTTCTCGGTCTGTTCGGCGAGATTGACCCAGGCTTGCGCCATGTTGATCAGCGCCAGCTTGTCGCCCGCGTCGTCTTGCCGTTGCGCGACGATCAAACACTGGGCGGCGTAGCCCCAATAGCGCGCCGCCAATTGAGCAGGCGTGATTCCCATTGCCGTGTATGCATACTCAGACAGAACGCTCGCTGCAATGCGGCAGCGAAAAAAGTCCTTCTTATGTCGGCGTTCTGACAGAAGCGACCCGTGCGAATCCAGAACGTAACGGCGGCCTTCGAGCTTCGCCAAGGTGGCACTGAGAAACCGTTCGCGCGGCGGGCGTCGATCATTCCATCTCGATATTGGCGGTGTGGATCACCTTGGCCCATTTTTCGGTGTCGTCGGCGATGAGCTTGCCGAATTCGGCCGGCCCCATCGGCATCGGTTCGGCGCCCAGCTCGGCAAATCGCGCTTTCATCTGCGGGTCGGCAAGGGCGGCGGCGACCTCCTTGCTCAGCGTGTCGATGATCGGCTGCGGCGTACCCTTGGGCGCGCCGAGGCCGAACCAGCCGGTCGCGTCGTAACCCGGCACGAACTCGGCAATCGCCGGAAGATCGGGCAGCGCCGCGTTGCGCTTCGCCGACGTCACTGCGAGCGCACGCAGCTTGCCGGCTTTGACGTAGCCGATCGACGAGGTGATGCCCTCGAACATCACCTGGATCTGGCCGCTGAGCAGATCGACCAGCGCCGGCCCGCCGCCGCGGTATCCGACGACGTTCAAGTTGACGCCGGTCATCGCCATGAACAGTTCGGCGAACATATGCGGCGGGCTGCCGTTGCCGGCGGTCCCGAGAACCATCTTGCCCGGGTTGGCCTTGGCGTAGGCGATGAATTCGGGAACGCTGCTGACCGGCAGCGACGGATTGACCTCGAGCAGCGACGGTGCCTGCATCAGGCCCGCGATCGGCGCGATGTCGTGCAGAAAAACGAAATTCAGGTGGCGATAGAGCGTGGCATTGATCGAATTCGATTGCGTGACGAGAAGCAGCGTGTAGCCGTCCGGATCGGCGTGCACAGCCGCCTCGGTGGCGATGTTGCTGCCGGCGCCCGAGCGGTTCTCGACGACGAATTGCTGGTTGAGCCGCCGCGACAGCCATTGGGCGATGAGCCGCGCGCAAATATCGGTCGGCCCGCCGGCCGCATAGCCGACCAGCAGAAGCACCGACCGCGTCGGATAGCTCTTTTGCGCCCGCGCGATCCGCGGCAGCGCGGCGGCGGCGCCGAGCGCGACAGTGCCTTCGATGACGGAGCGACGATGCAACATGATGGGCCTCCGTTCACGCGGTGAAGCACAGGCAAAGTTGCTACCAAGCGGGGCAGATTACCGTCGTTCGCTACGCGTGGCTACGGCATGACGCCCTAACACCTCATCCTGAGGTGCTCGCGCGCAGCGCGAGCCTCGAAGGATGCAGGCCCCGGCGCCTCGGCCTACATCCTTCGAGGCTCGCTTCGCTCGCACCTCAGGATGAGGTGAACAAGGCGAGCTGCGCTCTTCTCGCGATGCGGTTTTTTGCATCCGAGCTTTGCGGCACGGCACGAAAGCGTTGCCTCCCGAGCAAATAAAGGAGGGCGGCGGAGCGCCGACAGGCGCGTAGTCCACGGAGCCGCGCCACATCGGCAAACGTTACCGCTTGCCGATGCTCCGGGCGCGGCGCGCGCCACGAACGATTCCGGTTACCCGGACCGCGCCACGCGCGATCCGGCGAATGCCGCGGGCGTCATTGCTGCTGTCGAATCCGACCCGCACTGAGGCGCGTTTCCTTGGCGCGTCTCCTTGACACGCCTCCTTGGACGGCAGCGCCTTGTTCACGCTTTCGATGAGCGTCGTCGACTCGGCGATTGACGCGCGGCTCTTGACGCGCGGCTCTTGGCGATCGTTTCCCGCAGGTCGAAATGGATTTGCCGAAGAGCGAGCACGGTTTTGCGCACGGAAGCCCGAAGCTCGGTAGATTCCGCGAATAGCGACAGCTGATCCGGCAGGGCCGCACTCCCTTGCCGTGACAGGCGGGAAGCGCGACCGGTCTCTCAGCCATCGGCGCCTGGACAGAGCCGTTGCCGGTGATCGTTAGAAACGCACCACATCGAAGGAAGGTTCCACGAAAGGCAAGACCTTAAAAATCGTAACCAGCGGCCTTGGCTGTTGATGGGAAACCGGCCGGCACCCGGCGGCGAAATGGATTTGTTCAGGCGGTAACGAAAAAGGCCGCCAGGCAACGCGGCTATTCTGCATTCGGCTCCGCATTCGGCGGGTCCGGGCCCAGCACGCGTTCGACCAACGGATGATCGACGCTGTGGCTTCGTTTCCATACGCGCCGGGCAATGCGTTCCGCCAGATCAAGCCACGCCTCGGCCATCAGGAGGAGGTGGCTCTTGCCGGCATTGTCCGGCTGCTTGCCGGCGAGCTTGAGCGACTCTGCCGCGTATCGCCGGTACTCGTCTTCCAAACGCATGGGGTCGAATACTCGAACATTCTTAACCCCTCACAAACCTCGCATGCCGTATAGCACGAGTCGCTCCCTTTGACTGTGCGGAATCGGCTACAGTCACAGAAAGAATTAAGGTCGGTGGAACTTGAATAATTAAGGCGGTTGGAACTTGTAAAAGAGACCCGCGCACGGCACTGCGATGGAGCGACGAATGCAAAAGGTTAGAGCGGAACATATCAAGGAGCTGACCGAAGCGCGCGCCGCAGTGGAGCGCCAGATCGATATCCTGACGAGCGGCAGGCCCTATTACGGCATAAACCGGCAGGTCCAAATCGCCGATGTACTCAAGCGGTTGCGGGCCACGCTTCGCGAGCTTGAAGAGTGTATCGCTGCTGAATCGGGCTCGGATGCGGCGGCCGCAGTCGAGGCGGCGGAGGAGAAAGAATCATGGCGGTCGAATTGAACGTCGGAAGGAACAAATTCCCGGAAGTCATTTGGGTGGACGCCGACAGGCGGGCAACGCCGGCAACTTGATCATCGCCACCAGGATTCCAGGATGAGGGTCTAGATAAGCGCGCTTGTTGTTAGTCTTACTGCGTCAAAAGTTCGGAGTGCCGATCGAGATGCTGCCGGAAACGCGGCGCTCATGGCCGTGCCCTCGCCCCTTGCGGGAGAGGGCTATTCGGCGGTTCAACAACAAACGTGGGTGAGGGGTCGCGGCCGCAACCCCTCACCGAGCCGAGTTTGTTGCGCAGCTTGCGTCGCCCTCTCCCGCAAGGGGTGAGGGCGCTATAACGCGCGCCGTGCTTTCTGACGCAATAGGATTAGCCGGATTTTAGTGTCAGCCCCTTCGGTATCGGATCACCGTTCTGCGCTCCCCGGCGCGGAGCATGGTCGATGCCGGCGTCACGGCGAGGCTGACGGGCACGCCGAGGCGGGCGAGCGTGCGCATCAGGCGCACGATGCCATACGCCGCGTAGCGGCCGCACAGCACGTTTTCCAGGGTTTCGATCCGCTCGCCCGTGACCTCCGCGGCAGCCTCGTCGGTCAGGCCGCGCTGCTCGATCGCGAGCGCGATGTCCCACAGCAGGCACTCCTTCAACGCCCGGACATGGCTGTCGTCGCGGCGTCGCTTGGGCTCCGTTGCCCCGGCGCTCTGCGCCATCGTCAATGCCTCATCGGCCGCCCGTCAAGCGAGCGCTTAATATACGCTGTAGCGTATAGATAATCCGCCGTAAAGATGGTCCTCACTGCTTGATGAAGCAGCCGGACCCGAAAACTACCAGGCGCGTTCTGGCGCGGCGCGTGCGGACCCTGCGCAAAGCGCTAGATTTGACCCAGGAGGAGCTCGCCGATCGCGTCGGGTTGCGACAGGCACAGATCAGCGAATTGGAAAGCGCGAGAAACAATATCAAGATCGACAATCTGCATAGGCTCGCGGTCGCGCTCGGCGTCCGACCCCACGAGCTGCTCGACGATCGAGTGCCTTAGCGAGCGTAGCCCACTTACCCTCGTCACCGCCGGGCTTGACCCGGCGGTCCATGCCGACGCGAGGCAAGCAAAGCTTGACGGCGAATTTCAGAAGCGGCGCCGTCGCATGGATTGCCGGGTCAAGCCCGGCAATGACGACGCAGAGAAGCGCTTATTTCCCTCATCCTGAGGTGCGAGCGAAGCGAGCCTCGAAGGATGCAGGCCACGGCGCCTCGGCCTGCATCCTTCGAGGCTTGGCGCTGCGCGCCAAGCACCTCAGGATGAGGGTCACCAACAAATGCGGCGCTAGCCTACCAAGGGAGGCCCCCCGGCTCTGCCGGCGTGGCAGTAGAAGTTTGACATTTACAGCAGTAACGCACCGATGATGTCCCACCCCATCAACCACCAAGCGCACGAGAGGAAGTCATCACGATTTGGCGCGGTGAACGGGAGAGTAGACAAGGGTTGAGCGCAAATGGCTCTCGTTGAGGCCGAAAGTGAACGAGCGTTTTCTTTATCAACCGTGGCATCGAGGAGAATTTTCAGGGGATGGAGCCAACTCCAAAGCCGCTTTGAGCGGCTCATTCCTAAAGCCCCCGGCTTTGCCGGGGGATAATTACCTAGCTTCGCGGGTTCGAGTATCGCCATAACCTGCGCCGGATGCCAGCACCGCGCCCCTGGTGCTGTCCTAAGTAGCGGCCGATACCGCCAGGGCGTCCTAAGTGCCGGGGCCGGTGTCCTAGACGGCTAAGTGTATTTGTTCCCGTCCTCGCATGCGGTCATTTGGCCTTCGCTCAACCCGTTGCCAACGCATGCGTACCGAAACTCAGTTCGCCGGTCATGACCGAAAGCGTCCGTATAAGTGACCTCACCCCATACGATAATCGCGCCTCTTCCGGCCTACAGCTCTCGTTCCTCAAATGCGTTGGTGAGCGGAACATTCACGACCATCAAAGATGGTCTGCCGGGAGGCAGAATGTCTTTTCCGCCTTTCACCTTATCCAGCGCGCTGGGGAACGGCCCATGCAGGGGCCAAGGTCTAGCACCAACGCCCATAGCCATTTTGACATTTGCAGCGGGTGTTTTTCCGAAATTGCGGATGCTCAGCTTAATAGTTCGCTGCTCGGGGTCGTCGATACGGTAAACACGCGCGCCGCTGACGAGAATATACGCGCGCAATTCTTGTTCGGCCGTACTGCTGGCAAGCGTGAATTGCCTTTCATGGGCGCGCCAAAGTTTATCAGTGGAAAGCCACAGGGTGAGAGTGAAGGCGGCAACGGCGACG
>JASHSE010000093.1 GCA_030036975.1 Xanthobacteraceae bacterium
GTTATCGACATGGGCGTTATCGACATGGGCGTTATCGATTCGGCGTTATCGTCAGGCCTTTTGCGCCATTAAGCGTTGCGCCGGCAAAACTGGCGCCGGTCGTCGTCGCGCCGGTGAAATTCGCGCCGGTCAAATCAGCTCCGGAGAAATCGACGTCTTTCAGATCTGCTCTCGAGAAATCGGCATTTGAAAGCTTGGCAAACTCGAAGTTGGCGTGTTCGAGTGCGGCCCCGTCGAAGTTGGCATCCACCAGGTTCGCCTGCGAGAAATCGGCGCGTATCAAACCCATGGACTGGTTGCGCATGTCCGCCGACGCATGCAGATGGGAAAGATCCGCGCCGCGCATATTGTCGAGGCTGAATCTCGCCATGACCTTGGCGCCGGAGAGATTGGCGGCGACGAAGCTCGCCGCCTCTTGCGGCTGTGTTTCCATCCCGGCCGAGACGACGAGTGTTTCCAGATCCGCATTCGAGAGGTCGGCGTGCGAGAAGTCGGCTCGCATGATCCACGCGAGATTGAGCCTCGCCCGCGTCAGCTTGGCGCCAACAAGCTTGGCCGCAACCAGCTTGGCGCCGCGCAGATCGGCGTCCGTGAGATTCGCACCCGACAGATCGGCATTGGCGAAATCCAGGTCGTGAAGATCCAGCCCGACGAGGGAGCGCCCGGAGAAATTGGCCCGCTGGCCGGCTGGTGCGGACGCCAGCGCCGATTGCACGTCGGCGCGTGTGAGTTCGGCGGCGCAGGCGCTGGATGCGGTCAATATCAGGCAGGCCATCCACGCCACGCGTGACGACAGATGCATTGCGGCTCCTCCCTTGATCAGGGTCCTGGAAATTGATCAGTGGTAACGCTGTCTGCGATCAAAGATCAATTGCCAAGAATGGCGAAGATCGGACCATGGGCCTTTCCGTTGGTGCGAAGCTGACGCGCGCCGATCACGACGCGAGCCCGGCAAGCGCGGCGGCGGGGGCGCAGTGACAGACCCCCATTCTTGCTTCAGGTGCAACGTCAAAAAGCTCGTGGAAGCTGGTGCAGGCGCAGCGTAGGCGCCGCGCCACCTCGGCGATGACGGTAAATCCGATCCCGGCCGCGATAACAGGCGCCGTCGCCGTCGTGCCAGCCGACATGACAAGCATGGCGGCGTCCGTGACGGCGCGCGTCTGCGCTTCGGCGAACCAAGCCGCCAGCCGGCGCCAAGTCGCATGGTCCGCATCGCCGGCGTCACAGCCCACCATGCGTGCCAGACGCGCGCACGACGCGTCTGTGGTCTTTTCGCGTCCGTCGGCGGTGACCATCAGGTCGACGCCCGCGGGCAATGTACCGAGAATGCGGTGGACATCGGCCATCGTGGCGAAATTCTCGTTGATCAACGACAGCCACGAACCGCGCAACGGGGCACGCTCCGCCGTCGCCATGACGAAGCCGCGAACCAGCCCGGTATAAATCAGTTCTCCGGCAGCCAGTCGCTCCGCGTCGGTATAGCCGCGCGCCGCCACCGCGCCCCGCGCGATGGGGATGATATCGGTCGTCGTCGATCCAAGATCTATAAGGAGCGCATCGCTTAAGCGTTTGCCGACCAGCGTGGCGGCGGCGTGCCAGTTGGCCGACGCTATTTCCGTGCAATGCGAACGCGCATCTTCGGGGCGCACGTAACCTCGCGGTCCCGCATAGATCGACGCGCTGCCGAGCACGCGCGCCGCAAGCATGGCGAGCTGCTCGACGCCGTCGGCACGCGATTGGAAAGTGTCGGCCAGCTCGCCCGTCATGGTGATGACGTTGCGGTCGGCGCCGCCCATCTCGTCGCGGGCCTGGGCGAAGGCCTCCGAGAGCCGCCCGGTCCCGCCGCGCAGCGGCGAGGCGTATTGCGCTGCCTTGACGATGCGACCGTTTTCGGCCCGCACCGCTTTGAGGTGAACGCCGCCAATGTCCCAGCCGATGACAACGCTCATATTGCCTCGCGATAAATATTTCAGCAGTGTATACAGAGACTTCCGGGTCGCTCATGCCGTATCGCTATGGAAATTATACCCGTTCTCGATCTCAAAGGCGGTGTCGTCGTGCATGCGCGCATGGGTATGCGCAGCGAATATCGTCCGATCGACACGCCGCTTTCGCCGAGCAGCAGACCGACAGATGTTGCTCGCGGACTGTTGTCGATCCATCCGTTCACATTGTTTTACATCGCTGATCTCGACGCCATCGAGCGCCGGGGCGACAACGACGCGGCTCTGCTGGAATTGAAGAAAGCCTTCCCCAATCTGGTATTTTGGGTGGACAACGGCGTCGCCGATCTCGGCAGCGCCCTGCGCTGGCTCGACGCCGGGATCGGATGTTTGGTCATCGGCAGCGAGACGCAGCGCAATGGCGAATTGATTCGTCATGTCCGCCGCGACGAACGCGTCGTCCTTTCACTGGATTTTCGCGGCGACGCGTTCGTGGGCCCTGCAGCGCTGCTCGGCGACGCCGATGCCTGGCCGGCCGATATTATCGTCATGACGTTGGCGCGCGTCGGCAGCGCCGTCGGGCCCGACATGGCGCGGCTCGCCGTGATCAAGGCGAAAGGCTCCGGCAAGCGCGTCTATGCAGCCGGAGGCGTTCGCGGCGCGGATGACCTCGCCGCGCTGGCCGAGGCCGGAATTTCCGGCGCGCTGGTCGCGACGTGTCTGCACAATGGCGCGCTCACAGGCGCGCAGATCGCCCGCCTGTGAACTCGCGTCGACCGTGCTGAACCGATGCGCGCTATGCCGCGGCGAACGGATGCTTGACCGTGTTGCGTTTTGCAACGACCTCGGCAGCCTTCGGCTCGCCGCTCACCGCGCGTGCGATGGATTCCTTGACCGCACGATAATTGAACTCCTGAATCTTCTTATCGTCGGCCGCGTCCCAGTGAATGAACACCCCGACGCAGATAAAGAGATTGTCGGCCTCGTCCTGGGGGATGACGCCTTCGGCGACGCTGTCGGCAACCGCCTTGGCAACGGCGTGCTGGGCCGGTCCGAACATTTGTACGGCCTGCTTGGCGCCCTTGATCGTCACCTTGTTGAACATCACGGTGGCGGGCTTGGCCAACAGGTTCGGTCCCACCACCGCAAGCAATGAGGTGAAGCCATCCTTGTTGTTGGTCAGGCAGTTTGCGAACGCCGTTTCGGCCGCACTGCCGCGCGGCCCCATGATCAGATCGATATGGGCAACTTCGTTGCCGTCGCCGACGAGCGATTCACCGACGCAGAGTCCATTGATCTTTGCCATCGCCATCTCCTCCCAAGGAAACTGCAAGACGCGCAGGCGGATTTGCCTGCCTGATACCACCTATCCTTGTTGTCAGCGCCCGGCATGGGTGAACCGGACCGGTTAGCCAGATAGCGGCGGAACGAAGCCCCGCAGGCCAAAGTCAACCACTGTTCGGCAGCGGCGGCAAGACGCTCCGTAGCCGATAGGCAAAGAGGGTCGCCACGGTCAGGTCGGCGCTGGTGCCGGGATTGATCGCCTCGGCCTTGAGGGCGGCGTCCCAAGCGAGCAATGCGGGCAGCAGTTCGGCCGGCTGTTCCTCGGCGCACAACCTCGTCCGGAATTTCGCCCCTTCGCGCTGCACGTCGGCGGCCTTTTTGGCGCCGAGCTTGCGCTCGATATGACTGTCCGGGAAGGCCGCCAGAAAGCCCAGGAACACGGCCAGCGTCGCCCATTTTTGCTCCGCCTGAGCGTTTCG
>JASHSE010000094.1 GCA_030036975.1 Xanthobacteraceae bacterium
GCGAGCGCAGACGCGGCGGTGAGAGCGCCGATGGCGGCGCTGAGGAGACGGTTTGGCGAGGCAAGCATGGCATCCCTGCTCATTTTGATGGACGATGAGCCGTCCGTTGATCTTGTGCTGCGGAAACCCCCGCTCCCCTTAGACGTCGTAACCAGACAAATGGTTTAAGATAAAAAAGTTCAAATCCGGTTGATTCCGGTCGCCAAATTGCCGCGAAGCCGCCATTGTTCCGAACGCCGTTCCGATGCGGCGCGGAAAACTTTATTTTTCTCAAGGGGATGCTGCCAGTCACCCTGGGGGCGAATATCGGCGAATGGCTGGGAATTCCGCTCATTCCCGCGCAAGCGGGAATCCAGAACCTGGGTCCCCGCCTTCGCGGGGACGAGCGGTTCTGGGGGCGTCGCGTCCCTACTGCATGGTGATTCGCGGTGGCGGTTCGCCGCTCGGCCCATCCGGGGCAATGCCGGCGGGCGGCTCGCTCGAGACCAGGCGATAGCCGACGCCGAGCTCGGTGAGCAGGATGCGCGGCTGGGTCGGATCGGCCTCGATCTTCCTCCGCAGCTTGCGCACGAAAATGCGCAGGTAATGGGTGTCGTCGACGTGCTCGTTGCCCCACACCTCGCGCAACAGGAACTGGTGGGTGACGACGTTGCCCGAATGCTGTGCCAGAATCTGCAACAAGCGATATTCCTTCGGCGTCAAGGTCAGGCGCGTGTCGTTGATGAACACCGCGCGCGCGGTGAAGTCGATCGACAGCGGGCCGAAGCGGACCACCGGCTCGCCGCGCACGCTGCGCAGCTGCCGCCGCATGGCCGAGTGGGCGCGCGCCAAAAGCTCGGCCATGCCGAACGGCTTGACCACGTAGTCGTCGGCGCCGAGCTCGAGCAGCCGCACCTTCTCGGCCTCGCTTGAGCGCACCGACAGCACGATCAGCGGCACGCCGGACCATGCGCGCAGCCGCTCCAACACCTCGGCGCCGTCGACGTCGGGCAGGCCGAGATCGAGGATCACCAGATCGGACGGCTTGAGCGTCGCCGAGCGCAGCGCCTCGGCGCCGGTTTCGGCCTCCTGCACGGTGAAGCCGTCGAGCTCGAAACCGGTGCGCAGAAAGCGGCGAATCTGGATCTCGTCGTCGACGACGAGAACCGAGGGCGGAATTTCATTCATGGGATGCTGACCTCCACGGGCGCGGACACCTCGCCCGGCATTGTCTCCGGCGCAACGGATTCGTCGGGCGCCGGTTCCGGCGTCGCCGGCAGGTGGATGGAAACCGTGGTGCCGCGGCCGGCGCCGTCGCTTGCCACTTCGAGCTTGCCGCCATTGGCGGTGATGAATGCATTGGCGATCCACAGGCCGAGGCCGGAACCCGATGTTGCGCCGGCATGGCGCGCGCCGCGGAAGAAGCGCTCGCCGACTTGCGACTTCTCGTCATCGGTCAGCCCGGCGCCGCGATCGTGCACCGAGAGCAGCACCGCCGCGCCGCCCGCGCGGGCGGCGACCTCAATGGGCGCGCCATCGGGTGAATATTTGGCGGCATTGTCGAGTATCTGCGCCAAGGCCTGTTGGACCTGCGCCGGGTCGATGCGCATGATCGGCAGATTGGGATGCAGATCGAGCGTCACCGGATGCCCGGCCAAGCGCCGCTTGCGATGCTCCAGCGCGGCATTGACGAGGTCGACCGGCTCGACCCATTGCGGCTTCGGCCGCACCTGCTGGCGGCTGATCGTGGTGGCGTCGAGCAGGTTTTGAATGTCGCCGTTGAGCCGCTCGGCTTCGTCGCGCACCACGCCGGCGAGCGCCAGCAGGCGCTCGTCCTTGGCCAGCGCCGGCGCGTTGGCGAGCACCGTGGCGGCGCCGAGAATCGACGCCAGCGGCGTGCGCAACTCGTGCGACACCGAGCCGATCAGCGCCTCGCGCAAAAGCTCGGTTTCCGAGCGCATCTTGGCCTCGTTGAGCGCGCGCGCCACGTCGAGCCGCTCCAGCGTGGCCGCGGCATCGGCCAGCGCATCGTCGATGCGCTGGCGCATCTCCGCCAAAGCTTCGCCCGCGACACTGCCGAGATCGACCGCGACGATGCCGAAGGCGGGCGTTTTCGGCGAGACGCGGCGGATGAGCCAGGTGTTGCCGGCGCCATCCTCGACCGTGCATTCCAGCTCGCGGTCGCCCTCGACGCGCACCACCCGCGCGCGCACGCGTTCGGGCACCTCGGCGGCCTCGCCGTCCTCGGCGGCGCCAAGGAGCACGACGCGGCGCTGTACCAGATTCGCCAAATGATTTTGGATGGCGATGAAGATTTCGGCGGCATTGGTCGCCGCGGCAAGCCGCCGCGAGAACGCGTAAAGATCGCTCATTTCCAGCTCGCGCTTGCGAGCGAGCGTAATGTGGCGTTTGGCGGAGCTGGACAGCTGCGACACCACTACGGCGACGACCATGAACAAGAGCAGGTTGAGAATCTCCTGCGGCGACGCCACGCGCAGGCTGTAAAGCTGGGCGAAGAACAGATAGCCGGACAACAGCACGCCGGCCACCGCCGCGATCAGCGCCGGAACGACGCCGTAGGTGTAGCCCAGCACCATGACCGGCACGAGGTAGAGCACCGAACCGCGCAGGATGCCGACGTACTGGCGGAGAAAGACCGCGACGAGCGTGGTCGCCGCCACCAGTAGCAGCGCGGCGGCAATGCCGCTCAGCTCACGCCGCAAGATAGGAGCCATAAAGCCTGGTTGCACCTGAGCGCCGTCAGCCATGGTGCGGCCGCTGGCGTGGCTGCAGCGATAAGCCGCTGCCGTGAGCGCCGGCCGTCTCGTACCGTTTTGCCGCCCCGGCAAGGTTAACACAATGCGCCGCAAGACGATTTTTTGTGATCGGCGGGCGCTGCATGGGTGATATTTGGGAAAGGCGAAGCTGCAGCTCGACAGGTTGCATACCGAAACGGGGGCCGCGCTGCAGCATAGCGACAGCGGAGCGCGGGTGCCGCTATTTGCTGCGCACGACCTCCTCATAAGCGGGCGCGGTGGTGAGAAAGCCGCGGTCGAGCATCCAATCGACTTTTTCCCGGAATTCCACGGCGCGGTAACTCGCGACGCCGACCAGTTCGGGCATCAGGCCGGCCTTGCGCTGTTCGGGCGGCAAATCGCGTAAGACCTGGTCGCGCGAGCGCTCGTCGTTTTCGCGGAGCCAGGCGATCGCCCGGTTGAGCGCACGGCGCAGCTTTTCGGCGGTCGCGTCGTCGATGTCGTTGCCGGCAACGATGCCGCCGCGCCAGCGCAGGTCGGCGATCGAGCGGGCGCCGGCGGCGAGCGCGCGGCTGACCAGCGGCTCCATCAGGGCAGCCGCCTCGGTCGTGCCGCGCAGCAGCGCCTCGAGCCGGTCGTTGGCGTGCACGAGCTTGATCTCGGCAAACGGCACGCCGGCGGCTTCCAAAACTTCGATGGCCGCATAAAACGTGCCGGCGTGCCAAGTCACCGCGATCGGCACATTGCGCAGTTCGGCCGGCGCAGTGATTTTTGAATCCTTGCCGACCATCAGCGCTCCGGTGCGCACGGTCGTGTCGAGCCCGATGATTTTGCCGCCGCCCAGCGTCTGCACGCGCTCGATGGCGCCCCATTCGCACACCGGGTAAACTTCGAGCGCGCCCTTCTGCAGTTGCGCTTCCTTCCAGCGCTCCGAAAAATCCTGCACCCGTCCAGCCGCGCCCTTCGGATTGTCTTCGAAATATTCGACGTCCAAGCCTTCGGCGGCAAAAAAGCCTTGCTCGACCGCGACCCGCCAGGGCCGGTCATGGGCGTTGCTGTCGCTTTGCAGGCGGATGGTGCGAGTCATCGGTGAACCTCGTTTCTTAATGCTGCCGCGGTCAAAGGCGGGGCCAAGCTAAGGACATGCCGGGATAGGCGCAACGGGTCGCCACTCAAGCCACAGGCGGACGAGCCGGGCCTACCTCTGATCGTCGTGCTGGCTCTGATCCGGAGCGTCATACCGATGCGGATCACCATACCGATGCGGATCGTCATACTGAAGCTGATCGTCATAGCCGTGCCGGCTCGAATAGAACAGAAGCGCCATCAGCCCGCAGCCGACCAAAAGTGAGAACAGGACGCCCAGGATCATGGCGACGTAGCCGACGGTCGGCATCGGCGGTCCGTTGACCGCATTCCAGGCGCCCGCCGCGTACCAGCCCGCCGCAATCAGGATGGCGAACAGCGCACCGAAAAGCACGATCGCCCCGGCGATGCGAAGCTTCCTATCGGGCGCGTTGGGCGCGTCTGCCATGGCCATGAGATAAGCCGCGCCGGTGGCGCTTGCCAGACCGCCCGGCGCGGTCCGGCTAATAGTCGCGGCGCGGACGGTCCATAGGGAGCCGCTGCTTTCCGATTACGCGACCGGGCGCCGCTGCGCTCCACCATATTCACTAATAATCGAATTGGCGTGGAGCGATCCTCTGCCGCACCGGAGGAAACCTGATATACCGGCGGAATCTTATATGATGTGCCAATGCGTTCTTGATCGGGTGAGGCTGTCGCGATGGAGAAAATACGCCAAGCTGGCTTCGGGCTTTTGGCCAAGCTGGTCATCGCCGTTACCGTATTGGGCTACGTCGGCGGCACAGCAGTTGCTGGCATTGCCTCGCAATACGCATCCGCGCTGAAAAAAATCTTTGTTAAGCTTGATGCTGAAGGCGTCGATATGAAGTTCGGCGGTCCTATCGCTGTTCCGTTGGGGTGGGCTCAACACGGTCAGAGCGTGGAAGTTCACGAGCTGCCGCCGGTCAAATCGATCTCATCGGACGCCGTCCACATTTTCTACCGGCTTGAGGACGGCAGCGGCTATATTGTGGTCCGGTTTACGGAATCCGGTTTCCTGGCACTGCGATTTAATCAGAACTTCGATTTCGTTGCTGCCGCCGTTGAGCCCAACGGCCAACCCGCCACTGCGCTGTCTGGTGCTGCAGCCGAAGATGCGCTCAGCAGCGAGTTGCGCGCTTGCGAAGCGATAGCGAGCAAATTCACCACTCACCCGTGAGCCACACAACAAGCGGGCTCGTGATCTGCAATCACGAGCCAATAGCGATGTGAGGCGGTTTTCCTTGAACGTCGCGACGGTTTTTGCCGGGAGCGGTGAGCGCGGCCGGCGCTTGCGCCCTCGCTCCGCTTGCCAAATCCCGCAGCGTCTCACGCTTTACGGAGAAAGACGTAATCGCAGGAGTAAGCGACGCCGCGAAGGGCGCCTTGCTGTTCGCAGGCGCCGGGAGAAGCGCCGCCGCTTGTATTGATCCGCAGCACGATGCCGGCTTCGGCGAGCACGCCGTTGCCGCGGTGGTCGGCGACTTGCAACTTGAGCCAGGCAATATCGCCCGGCGTGGCACCGGGCGCATTGGCGACAGCCTTAGCGACGACGGCGCTGCCGTCCACGTTCTCCCAGGTCGGCCCGGCGTAATGGCGCCCGACCGTCTTGCCGTCGAGAAACAGCGAGGCAATCGGCTCGCGGAAGGTCCAGGCGAGCTTGCCGTCGCCGCCGGCCTTGCACTCGTAGATCTGAGCGCCGACGGCACGATAGGTCACGATGACCCTCGCGCCCGGCGTTGCCAGGGCGGTCGGCAGCGGCGTTGCGGCGATCGCGGCTGGAACGCTTGATCTGTCTTCCGTCATGGTAACCCCCCGCACGCATCGATCCGAGCAAAACGCCGGCAACGACGCAGATCAAATCATGCCGTCGCATCCCGCAGATTAGCGTCGACCTTATCAAGAAATCCGGTCGTCGTCAGCCAGTTCCGATCGGGACCGATCAACAGCGCCAAATCCTTGGTCATGAAGCCGGCTTCGACGGTGCCGACTGTGACCTTTTCCAGGGTTTCGGCAAATCGCTTGAGCGCGGCATTGCCGTCGAGCTTGGCGCGATGGGCGAGCCCACGCGTCCAGGCGAAGATCGATGCCACGGAATTGGTCGAGGTCTCGCGGCCTTTCTGGTGCTCGCGATAATGGCGCGTCACCGTGCCGTGGGCGGCTTCAGCCTCCACCACCTTGCCGTCCGGTGTGGTGAGCACCGAGGTCATCAGCCCGAGCGAGCCGTAGCCCTGGGCGACGGTGTCGGACTGCACGTCGCCGTCATAGTTCTTGCACGCCCAGACGTAGCCGCCCGACCATTTGAGCGCCGCCGCCACCATGTCGTCGATCAGCCGGTGCTCGTAGGTCAGCTTGTTCTTTTCGAACTCGGCCTTGAACTCGCTGTCGTAGACGTCCTGGAAAATGTCCTTGAAGCGGCCGTCATAGACCTTCACGATGGTGTTCTTGGTCGACAGATACAGCGGATAGCCGCGGGAGAGCGCGTAGTTCATCGCGGCGCGGGCGAAATCGCGGATCGAAGCGTCGAGATTGTACATCGCCATGGCGACGCCGCCGCCCGGGAAGGCAAACACTTCGCGCTCGATCTTGTTGCCGTCGTCGCCGACGAAGGTCAGGGTGAGCGTGCCCTTGCCGGGCACCTTGAAGTCGGTGGCGCGGTACTGGTCGCCGTAGGCGTGGCGGCCGATGATGATCGGCTTGGTCCAGCCGGGAACCAGCCGCGGCACGTTCTGGCAGATGATCGGCTCGCGAAAAATCACGCCGCCGAGGATGTTGCGGATGGTGCCGTTCGGCGACGGATACATCTCATGGAGGTTGAATTCCTTGACGCGGCCTTCGTCGGGCGTGATCGTGGCGCACTTGACCGCCGCGCCGACCTTCTTGGTGGCTTCGGCGGCGTCGATGGTGATCTGGTCGCGGGTTTCGTCGCGTTTGCCGATGCCGAGATCGAAATACATCAAATTGATATCGAGATAGGGGTGGATCAGCTTGTCCTTGATGAGCTGCCAGATGATCCGGGTCATCTCGTCGCCGTCCATCTCGACGACGGGGTTGGTGACCTTGATTTTCGCCATGGAGCTTCGATCCCATTGCAGCGCGCCCGCCGCCGCCGGGCCGCGCGTCAGAGCGCGGCGAGCGCGGCGTTGAGCGTCGCACTCGGCCGCATCGCGGCCGCCGCCTTGGCGGCATCGGGCAGATAGTAACCGCCGATGTCGACCGGCTTGCCTTGCGCGCCGATCAGCTCGGCATTGATCTTGGCCTCGTTTTTGGCAAGCGTCTGCGCCAACGGTTTGAAGCGGGCTTGCAGCTCCGTGTCCTTGGTCTGCGCGGCCAGTGCCTGCGCCCAGTATAGCGCGAGGTAAAAATGACTGCCGCGATTGTCGATTTCGCCGACCTTGCGCGCAGGCGAGCGGTTGAACTCGAGGATCTTGCCGATGGCGGTGTCGAGCGCCTCGGCGAGAACCTGCGCCTTGGCGTTCTTGTAGGTCTGCGCCAGATGTTCGAGCGAGGCGCCGAGCGCGAGGTACTCGCCGAGCGAATCCCAGCGCAGATAGCCCTCGTGCTGGAACTGTTCCACGTGCTTGGGCGCCGAGCCGCCGGCACCGGTCTCAAAAAGGCCGCCGCCTTCCAACAGCGGAACGATCGACAGCATCTTGGCCGAGGTGCCGAGCTCCATGATCGGGAACAGGTCGGTCAGATAGTCGCGCAGCACGTTGCCGGTCACCGAGATCGTGTCCTGCCCCTTGCGGACGCGCTCCAGTGAAAACTTCATGGCGTCGACCGGCGGCAGAATGCGGATGTCGAGCCCCGCGGTGTCGTGATCCTTCAGGTACTTCTCGACCTTGGCGATGACCTCCGCGTCATGCCCGCGTCTGGCGTCGAGCCAGAACACCGCCGGCGTGTCGGTGAGGCGCGCACGACGCACCGCGAGCTTGATCCAGTCCTGGACGGCTGCGTCCCGAAGCTCGCACATGCGGAAGATGTCGCCGGTCTCGACCGGCCGCTCCAGCAGCACCGTGCCGTCGTCGCCGATGACGCGGACCGTTCCGTCCGCCGGAATTTCGAACGTCTTGTCGTGGGAGCCGTATTCCTCGGCCTTCTGCGCCATCAATCCGATGTTCGCAACCGTGCCCATGGTCTTGGGATCGAACGCACCATGGGCCTTACAGTCGTCGATGACCGCTTGATACAGCGTCGCGTAGGCGCGATCCGGGATCGCGGCCAAGACGTCGTGCAGCTTGCCGTCGGCGCCCCACATGCGGCCGGATTCGCGGATCATCGCCGGCATCGAGGCGTCGATGATGACGTCGCTCGGCACATTCAGGTTGGTGATTCCCTTGTCGGAATTGACCATGGCGAGGCCCGGCCGTTTCGCGTACTCGGCGGCGATGTCGGCCTTGATCGCCGTTTTTTCGGCTGCCGGCAGCGTTTCGATCTTGGTCAACAGATCGCCGAGGCCGTTGTTGAGATTGACGCCGAGGCGCTTCAGCGTAGCGGCGTGCTTGTCGATCACGTCGGCGAAGAAGACCGAAACGGCATGGCCGAACACGATGGGGTCGGCGATCTTCATCATGGTCGCCTTGACGTGCAGCGAGAACAATACGCCTTCCTTCCTTGCGGCTTCGATCTGCTCGGCAAAGAAGGCGCGCAGCGCCTTGCGGCTCATCACCGCCGCATCGATGATCTCGCCGGGCGCAAGCGGCGTTTTCGCCTTGAGCACCGTGACGGCGCCGTCGGCGCCGACAAGTTCGATGCGGGCGTTGGTCGCCGAGGCGACATTGGTCGAGATTTCCGAGCCGTAGTAATCGCCGCCCGACATGGAGGCCACATGCGATTTGGAGCTGGAACTCCAGGCGCCCATCTTGTGCGGATGGTTGCGGGCGTATTGCTTGACGGCGCCGGCGGCGCGGCGATCGGAATTGCCCTCGCGCAATACCGGATTGACGACGCTGCCGAATACCGCCGCGTAGCGCGATTTGATGTCCTTCTCGGCTGCCGTCGTGGCGTTGTCCGGATAGTCCGGAACGCCAAAGCCCTTGCCTTGCAGTTCCTTGATCGCGGCTTTGAGCTGCGGGATCGACGCAGAGATGTTGGGCAGCTTGATGATGTTGGCCTGCGGCCTTGTCGCGAGCGCGCCGAGTTCGGCGAGTTCGTCGTTCACGCGTTGCGCAGGCGTGAGCTTGTCGGGAAAAGCGGCGAGGATGCGACCGGCCAGCGAGATGTCCTTCAACGTCACGGACACTCCGGCCGCGCCGACAAAGGCTTCGACGATCGGCAGCAGCGAATAGGTCGCGAGTGCCGGGGCTTCATCGACCTTTGTCCACATGATTTCGTAATCTGGCATCCTTGCACCTTTGGTCGCCGTGCTTGTTTGCGCCGACCGGAAACTGAACATCGGCGGGCGCGGTGGAATAGCTTCTCCCGCGGGCCCTCAAATGAATTGTTCGCGGCGCGGACACCGCCAACGAGGAATTCGAGTGACGGGAGTTCGGCGCGCGCCCTATAGCACCCGTGAACGGGCGGAGAAAGTTAAACATGGTGGCGGTCAATAGCGGTCGCCGGGCGCTGGCAAGGCTGCAAGAAAACCCGTAATATCGCGAGTGGATGGAGGGCGACGCCGAGTGCTTCACGATTTTTCGTTGCCGCGCAGGCGCGCGGCTCCCACCTCGCTTACGCCTTTCGACCCGAGCGCAGCGGTCGCCCTGCCGCGGTCGCAGCGAGCCGGCCGATGAACGAGGCGACGTTGCTCCAACCTCTGCCCGGACGTTCCGCGCGCGTCGCTTTCACCGGCAAGCGCCGTGACTTTTTTCGGCTGGTGCGTCGCGGCGCGCTGCTCGAACTGATCACCGCCGGCTTTTATCGCTTCTGGCTCTCGACCGACATCCGTCGCATCCTATGGTCGGGCACGACGATCGACGGCCATCCGGCGGAATATACCGGCACCGGTAAGGAGCTTCTGATCGGCTTTCTGTTTGCACTTGCGATTCTCGCGCCGATTTACCTTGTCTATTTCCTCATCGGCATCGAACTCGAGCGCGCCAGAGCCTTCGCCAGCATCCCGCTGATCTTGTTCTTCTACGCCTTCGGCCAGTTCGCGATTTTCCGGGCGCGGCGTTACCGGGCGACGCGCACGGTGTGGCGCGGCGTGCGCTTCTGGATGTCGGGGTCGGGCTGGGCCTATTCGTGGCGTGCCTGCCTGTGGAGCTTGCTTGCGCTCGTGACCGTCGGTCTGGCGTTGCCGTGGCGTGAAAGCGCGCTCGAACGGTACAAGATGCGCCACCTGCATTACGGCGACTTGCCGGGACGCTTTGACGGCGCCGGCTGGGCTCTGTTCAAGCGCGGCTTTTGGCTCTGGCTGCTGTGCGTTTGCTTCGTGGCGGCTTTCGCCGCGATAGCGCGCGTCCGATCCCATCCGGGACTATTGTTCTTGCCGGTCTTGGTCTTTTTGGTCGGAGGGCTATTCGTCTATTGCGCCTATAAAGCCATTGTCTGGCGGTGGTGGCTTTCCGGTATCTGCTTCGGCGAGGTCTGGTTCCATTCCGATCTGCGCGCCGGCGCGCTGATGAGGCTTTATTGGGCGACGGTCGGGTGGATCGCACTTGTTGTCCTTGCCGACGTCGTTATGATTGCGCTGGTCATCCTGATCGCCGCGCTGACGCCGCTGTTCGGCGGGCATTTCACCGCGGCGGGCATGGTTCTGTTTGCGCGGCAGCATTTCTATCTCTTGCTCGGCGCAAATCTCGCGAACTACTTGGTCCTTGCGCTTTGCGTCGGCGTGCTGGCGCGGGTCTATCTCGTTCACGGGGTGTGGGGGCGCGTCGTTGTCTCGGCGACCGCGCATAATCTCGACCGCGCGGACGATGTCCGCGCCCGTGGCGATCTGGTAAGCGCTCTCGGCGAAGGTTTTGCCGATGGTCTCGACGTCGCCGGATTCTAGCGCTGAAACTGGTGGCGGCGCGCCGAACGCGGCCGCAGGCGGCGCGGCGGCGAAGCCAGTCACCTATTTCGACGGGATCACCAATCGCCGACACGAGGTCGCGCTTGCCTTCGGCCGCGCTCTCGAAATCAGCGAACACGGCGCCGCGGTCGCGTCATGGGCCTATGATGACCTGCGCGCAGCCGATGGCGGGCAAGATACGCTGCGCCTCAAATGCACATCAGGCCCGCCGCTGGCGCGGCTCGAAGTGCCGGCTCCGCAGGTGCAAGCTGAAATTCGAGCCCGCGCCCGATTTCTCCATGTCGAGCGTGAGACCGGCGCGCAGACTAGGCGCATCGTCGCCTGGTCGGTTGCGGCCATCGCTTCAATTGTCGCGATCGTTGTCTTCGGTATCCCGCTTGCCGCCGCGCGACTGGTGCCGCTCGTTCCGCTGTCGTTCGAGCGGCGTCTCGGCGACATGGTCGACAATCGGGTGCAGCAGATATTCAGGGGCAAAATATGCACCGGCGCAAAGGGCAATGCCGCCTTCGCCAAGCTCATCAAAACGCTGGCGCAAGCCGGTCACCTCAACATGGCATTGCGGGCGGCAGTGCTGGCCTCGCCGGTGCCCAACGCATTCGCGCTGCCTGGCGGCAAGATCTATCTGCTCAATGGGCTTTTACAGAAAGCCAATAGCGTTGATGAAATCGCCGGCGTCATTGCGCATGAAATGGGGCACGTCGCCCACCGCGATCAGACGCGCATGGTCATCCAGAACGGGGGCACGTCATTTTTGATCGGACTTCTGCTCGGCGATATCACCGGCTCGGCCGCAATCATCTTCGCCACGCGGTCGGTTTTGGCGGCCTCCTATTCGCGTGAAGCCGAGGCGGGCGCCGACGCTTTCGCGATCAGCACCATGCACGCGCTCGGCCGTTCGCCTGCGCCCATGGGCGACCTCCTGTTCCGGATCACCGGCGCACAAGGCGGCCGCACCATCGGAATTCTGGCGAGCCATCCCCTGACCGAGGACCGCCGCGCACTGATGCGGCGCGAGGACCGCCCCGCCACCGGGCCCGAGATTTTGTCGGCCGAAGAATGGCGCGCGCTCAAGGCCGTGTGCCGGCCGTGAGCGCAAAATAGGCCCGCGCGTCGCGCCGCGACGGGCCTCGACTGGATCGGGCCGCCGTGCATTAGCATTGACCACCATGCCCGGGGCAGGAACTGACAGCAGCAAGGATTGGGCCGCGGGCCCCGGCCCGGTCGTGGTCCTGGTCGGGCCGCAGCTCGGCGAGAACATCGGCGCCGCGGCGCGCGCCATGGCGAATTTCGGCTTGTCGCGGCTCCGCCTCGTCAAGCCGCGGCAGCGCTGGCCGAATGACAAGGCGCGGATGATGGCGGCCGGCGCCGATCGCATTCTCGATGACGCTGTGCTGTTCGACAGCCTCACCGCCGCGCTTGCCGATTGCAGCTTCGTGCTGGCGACGACGGCGCGCGCGCACGATCAGGCCAAGCGCGTGGTCGGCGCCGCCGCGGCGGCGCGGGAGATCGCGCCGCGGATCGACGCCGGCGAAACCGTCGCGATCGTGTTCGGGCGTGAACGCAACGGGCTGGAAAACGACGAAGTGGCGCTCGCCGACCGCATCGTGACGTTGCCGGTCAATCCGGCGTTTGCCTCGCTCAATCTGGCGCAGGCCGTGGTGATCGTGGCCTACGAATGGTTCAAACTGAAAAGCGGCGATCTATTGCCGTTCAGTATGCCGCAGAAATCGCCGCCCGCGCCGAAACAGCAGCTGCTGGCGTTCTTTGCCTCGCTCGAACGCGAGCTGGAGCAGGTCGAGTTTTTTCGCCCGCCCGACAAACGCGAGACCATGCAGATCAACCTGCGCAATATTTTCACCCGCATGCAGCCGACGCAGCAGGACATCCAGACCCTGCACGGCGTCATCATGGCGATCGCGCAAGGCCGCAAGGGTCCGGCGCGCGGCGGCGTGCTCGACGGCGAGGAGGCCGCGATGCTGCGCGCGCTCCTTGCCGAGCACGGCGGCGGCCGGGTACCGAACGAGCGTGGGCCGGTGCGCGGCCTCGCCCGGCTCCTGCGCCGCAATCCGACCGACGCCGAACGCGCGCTGTGGCAGGCGCTGACCAACGACCGCCGCCTCGCCGGCCGCGGCTTCAAGCGGCAGACGCCGATCGGCCAGCACATCTGCGATTTCGTCTCGTTCCCGCTGCGGCTCGTCATCGAGGTCGTTCCGCCCGACGAAAGCGCGGCAGCCGCCAAGGCGCGGGCCGACAAGTACGCTTGGCTTAAGGAGCGGAACTATAAGATTCTCGAGCTGCCGACGCGCGCGATCGAGACCGAGATGGCGGAAACGCTGGAGCGCATCGTGCGCGCAACTGGCGGCGATTGATCGCCGGCGCGCGCGGCGTTTAAGCTTTTAGCGCCTTGAGCGCCGCGGCGGCGCCGGCGCGCAGCATGGCGAGATCGCTCGACACCGCGAGAAACTTGACGCCGCGCTTGGCCAAAGCCGCGGCGCGCTCGGCCGAGTGGCAGTAGGCGCCGGGAATCTTCTTGGCGCGCTGCGCGCCGGCGATCATGGCGTCGAGATGGGCGTCGACCTCCTTCGACAGCGGGTCGACCGACTTGCCGTCCGACAGCGCAATCGACAGGTCCGACGGACCGAGAAAGAAGCCGTCGATGCCGGGCGTGCCGATGACGGCCTCGAAGTTCGCCAGCGCCGTGCGGGTCTCGATCATGGCGAGCGTGATGATGTGATCGTTGGCCTCGCGCAGATAGGTCTGCATGTCCGCTACGCCGCCGAGCGTCATGGCGCGATGCGGTCCCCAGCTGCGCTCGCCGACCGGCGGAAACTTTGCCGCGGCGGCGAAGGCGCGCGCATCGGCCGGCGTGTTGATCATGGGCGCGATGATGCCTTCGGCGCCGAAATCGAGCGCGCGGCTCACCAGCGCGAAATCGCCGAGCGGGACGCGCACGAGCGGCGCCGCGCCACCCTGACGCACGGCCGCGATGCCGGCCAAAATACCGCCGACGTCCCACAGGCCGTGCTGGCTTTCGATCGCCACCGCGGCAAACCCGTCGCGCGCCAGCGTTTCGGCAACGAGCGGATAGGGCAGGCCGCACCAGGCGGAAAACACGGTCTCTCCGGCGCGCAAATGTTTGGCAAGCGTGAAAGCAGCGATGGGCATGGCTTAACTCACTTCCCCTCAAAAAATCGTTGTTCGTCGGCGCTAGCGGCCGGCTTTGATGTCGACGATGGCCTTGGCCATTAGTTCGGTCATGTGCCGGGCGATCTGGTGATCCGATTGCGCAATGCCCTTGGCGTCGAAATCCTTGCGGATCTTGTGCATGACGTCGGGAGCGTCCGCGTCCTCGAACGCGGACATCACGACCGACAGGGCGTAACTGTCGGCTTCTGCGCCGGACAGGCCGAGCTTTTCCGCCGCCCATAGTCCCAGCATCTTGTTGCGCCGCGCGGTGGCTTTGAAGCGCAATTCCTCGTCGTGCGCGAACTGCTGCTCGAATGCCTCTTCGCGCTTATCGAAGGTGGTCATGCCGCGCCTCGACGGAATTCCTGGAACCGCACGTCCTCTCGCCGCCTTGCATAGCGACGGCGTCGCGTCAAGGCAACGGGGCGGCGGGCGCAACGTCGCCGTTGCAGCGGCGCCCGCGCGGGTCTATGTCAATTGTACTCCGCGTCACCATCGGCTAGCTTTGCCATCGCGGAGAGCCGCCGTGTTGAGTCGCGCCGCTTGCTGCTGCCGCCGCGGATCTCGAACCCGAACTGGAGCCACGGCAAGTCCAATGGATTTCACCAAACAACGGTACACGCCGATGAGCCGCCGTCGCCGCATCTATGAAGGCAAGGCGAAGGTCCTCTATGAGGGCCCGGAGCCCGGAACCCTGATCCAACACTTCAAGGACGACGCGACCGCCTTCAATGCGAAGAAGCACCAGGTGATCGAAGGCAAGGGCGTGCTGAACAACCGCATCTCCGAATACGTCTTTCAGCACCTCAACGACATCGGCGTGCCGACGCATTTCATCCGCCGGCTCAACATGCGCGAGCAGCTCATTCGCGAAGTCGAGATCATTCCGCTCGAAGTCTGCGTGCGCAACGTCGCCGCCGGCTCGCTGTCGAAACGGCTCGGCATCGAGGAGGGCACCCAGCTGCCGCGCTCGATCATCGAGTTCTATTACAAGAACGACCAGCTCAACGACCCGATGGTGTCGGAGGAGCACATCACCGCCTTCGGCTGGGCGACGCCGCAGGAGATCGACGACATCATGTCGCTCGCCATCCGGGTCAACGACTTCCTGTCCGGACTGTTTCTCGGCGTCGGCATCCGCCTGGTCGATTTCCGCATGGAGACCGGCCGGCTGTGGGAAAACGATCTGATGCGGATCGTGGTGGCCGACGAGATCTCTCCCGACTCGTGCCGGTTGTGGGACATCAAGTCGAGCGAGAAGCTCGACAAGGATCGGTTCCGCCAGGATCTCGGCGGGCTGCTCGAAGCCTACACCGAAGTCGCCAAGCGGCTCGGCATCATGAGCGAAGGCGAGCGGCCGCAGGGCACCGGACCGGTCCTGGTCAAGGGCTGAGCGCGGGCGGCGCGCCATGGGCGTTCCCACCATCAAGACCGGACCGATGACGGTGGAGGAATTTTATGCCTTCACCGATACACGCCCCGATGAAGAAAAGTGGGAATTGCTTGATGGAGAACCCGTCTTAAATGCCGCGACTAGTACCCACTTTTCTTCGCAGGTGAGTCATGATTCAAGATCGGGATGATTCCCAAAGCAAGA
>JASHSE010000095.1 GCA_030036975.1 Xanthobacteraceae bacterium
ATCACCGGCTTCGTCGATCTCGCGCTGGAGCGCGCCTTCGTCTACAAGGAGCATGCGCCTTCGCAGATCGTGCCGCTCGAAGGCGAACTCGCCGACCGCCAAAAGACCGCGCGCTTTTCCATGCTGGAGACGCTTGCCGACCACGACGACGAGCTGATGGAGCAGTTGCTCGAAGACATCCAGCCGCCGCGCGACAAGATCTTCGACGACCTGACCCGGGAATTGCGCGAAGGTTTGGTCAGCCCGGTGCTGATGGGCACCGCGGCCCGCGCCAACGGCGTGCTGCGGCTCCTCAAGGCACTGCGCCATGAATCGCCGGGCATTGCCGAAACCGTTGAGCGCCTCGGCGTCAGGCCGGGCGGCGACGCCGTCGCCTACGTGCTCAAGACGCTGAACACGACGCACGGCGGCAAGATGTCGGTAGCGCGCCTGCTCGCCGGCCAGGCTGGCGACGGCACGACGTTCTTGTCGAGCGGCGGCGACGAGGCGGGCCGCGTCGCCGGCACATTCAAGCTGGTCGGCCAGAATTCGGAGAAGCGCGGGCCGGCGGCGGTCGGCGAAGTCGTCGCCTTCGCCAAGCTCGATAAGGCCACGACCGGCGACACGCTCGCCGCCGGCAAGGAGCCACATGCTCTGGTCGCCAAGGTCGAGCCGTACGCGCCGGTGCTCGCGATCGCCATCTCGGCCAAGGAACGCAAGGACGACGTCAAGCTCGGCCAGGCGCTCGCCAAACTCGCCGAGGAAGACCCCTCGATCACCATCGTGCACAATCCCGAGACCCACGAAGTGGTTTTGTGGGGCCAAGGCGAGATGCACCTTCGCGTCGCCACCGAGCGCTTGAGCGACCGCTATGGCGTCGCCATCGAGCGCCGTCAGCCGTCCGTCGGCTACCGCGAAACCATCCGCAAGAGCATCACGCAGCGCGGCCGGCACAAGAAGCAATCCGGCGGCCACGGCCAGTACGGCGATGTCGTGCTCGAGATCAAGCCGATGCCGCGCGGCTCCGGCTTCGCGTTCGAGGAACGCATCACCGGCGGCGTCGTGCCGCGCAATTACATCCCCTCGGTCGAGGAAGGCGTGATCGACTCGCTCAAGCAGGGCCCGCTCGGCTTCCCGGTGGTCGACCTGCACGTCGCGCTGATCGACGGCTCGTACCACGCGGTGGACTCCTCCGATATGGCGTTCCGCACCGCCGGCCGCATCGGCATGACCGAAGGCTTACCGCAATGCCAACCGGTGCTGCTCGAGCCCATCCATCTCGTCGAGATCGTCTGCCCGACGGACGCAACGGCGAAAATCAACGCGTTATTGTCCGGGCGCCGCGGCCAAATCCTCGGTTTCGACACCCGCGAGGGCTGGGACGGCTGGGACGCGGTGCGCGCCAAAATACCGGAGGCCGAGATCGGCGACCTGATCGTCGAAATCCGCTCGGCGACCGCCGGCGCCGGCACCTTCACGTTTAAGTTCGACCATATGGCCGAACTGACCGGCCGCACCGCCGACCAGATCGTCGCCGCGCGCCGCGCCGCGGAGTGAGGCAGCGTCGTAGTGCGCTCGTCCCCGCGAAAGCGGGGACCCAGCTTTTTGCTTCTGGATTCCCGCTTTCGCGGAAGTGAGCGGCGTCAATGCTACGCCAGATTGAGACGTGGATAAAAATCTCAGCAATCCGCTTACGCTTGGCAAACGATACTGTGCGTCGGCGCCACGACATTAACGGTGCCGTCCGTCGTCATCGTCCATAATCGGTTTCTATCAACGCCAGCGCCGCGTGATGCTGGCGCAGCTTTGAACCGTAATGCTGCAAGCCCTGCAAAAGCTGTTTGCCGCCAAAGCCTATGAGCCCGCGCCGGCTACCGGCAAGCTGACGCTTGGCGACGTGCTGCGGCTCGATCTGTTCGAACTGTGGTACCAACCTAAGATCGACCTGCGCGCCAAGCGTTTGGTCGGCGCCGAGGCGCTGGCGCGCGCGCGCCGGCGCGACGGCAGTCTGATCAGCCCCGGCGCGTTTTTGCCCGGCGCCGCCGAAGCCGACATGCTGGCGCTCACCGAGCGCGTCATCCTCACCGCGCTCCGCGATTTCGAGGACTGCGCCGCGGCCGGCGCCGCGCTGAAGCTGTCCGTCAACGTGCCGGCCTCCGCCTTCGTCAAGCTGCCGATCGCGCAGCTGCTGCGCGAGGAGCGGCCGAAAACCGGCAACTGGCCGGGTCTCATTCTCGAAGTCACCGAGGACGAGGTGATGCACGACCTGAAAATCGCCAACGAAGTTGCCGACCAATTGCGCGCGCTCAACTGCTCGCTGGCGCTCGACGATTTCGGTGCCGGCTATTCGTCGCTGGCGCGGCTGCGCCAATTGCCGTTCAGCGAGCTCAAGATCGACCGCTCCTACGTCACCGATTGCCACGTCGACAAGGTCAACGGCGGCCTGTGCGAGACCATCGTCGAGCTTGCCAAGCGCTTCGATCTCAAAACCGTCGCCGAAGGCATTGAAACCCCGCACGAGAGCCACAAGCTGCAAGGCATCGGCTGCGACATCGGCCAGGGCTATCTGTTCGCCAGGCCGATGGCCAAGGCGGCGTTCGTCGCGCTGCTCGGCCGCCGCATGGTCGGCGCGCCCAAGCGCCCGGAAAGACGCGCCACCGCCGCGACCGCGCTGCGCGACCTGTTCGCGGAGACGTAGCGCCGCTCTTTACCCTCCCCTGCAGGGGGAGGGTCGGCGAGCATCGAAGATGCGAGCCGGGGTGGGGTGGCCTGTGCGCTCCGTGCTACGACTTTCCCCACCCCGATGCCTCGCTTACGCTCGGCATCGACCCTCCCCCTGCAGGGGAGGGTGAATCATGCGGAGCATCCCATGCCAGCCTATTGGGTCGCGCGTTCGAAGATCAACGATCCGGTCGAATACAAGAAATACACCGATCTCGTGCCGGCCATCATCGCCAAATACGGCGGCAAGGTTTTGGCGCGCGGCGGCCGTTATCAGATCATGGAGGGCCCGCACAAATTCCAGCGCTTCGTCGTGATCGAATTTCCGACCTTCGAGCAGGGCGTCGCCTGCTTCCAGTCGAACGAATACAACGCCGCCGCCGCCTTCCGCCGCGAAGGCGGCGCCGGCGAGGTGGAGACGATCATGGTCGATGGTGGGGATGCGACGCAATGAAAAGAGCGAATGGCGAGTGGCGAATAGCGAATGGAGAGCACGCCCTACCACTACTCGCTATTCGCCATTCGCTATTTGCACTCATCGCTCTCGCGATTCCCTATTCACCCACGACTACGCCGCGGCGCGCGGCTCGCCGCCGCCCGGCGGCGGGATCGGCGTGCCGTCGGCCGAATATTCGTTGAGCTTGTTGCGCAGGGTGCGGATCGAGATGCCGAGCACGTTGGCCGCATGGGTGCGGTTGCCGAGGCAATGCTTGAGCGTTTCGAGGATCAGGTCGCGCTCGACCTCGGCGACGGTGCGGCCGACCAAGGCGCGCGACACCTGCTCGGCGGCAAGCGCGGCGTGCGCCACCGCACCGGCGCTGCGCTGCTGATCGAGCCGCACGCCGTCGGGCGCCAGGATTGCCTCGGGCCCGATCTCGGCGCCGCTCGCCATCAGCACCGCGCGATGCATGGTGTTTTCCAGTTCGCGCACGTTGCCGGGCCAGTAGTTGATGGCGAGCGTGCGCCGCGCGTCCGCCGACAAGGGCCGCACCGGCAAGCCGTTCGCCGCCGCGTATTTCTTGACGAAATAGTCGGCGAGCTCGAGCACGTCGGCCGGCCGTTCGCGCAACGGCGGTATTTTTAGATTCACGACGTTGAGCCGGAACAATAGATCCTCGCGGAAGCTGCCGGCGCGCACCGCCTCGGCGAGGTTGCGGTTCGAGGTGGCGATGATGCGGATGTCGACCGCCACCGGCCGGCTGCCGCCGACGCGGTCGATCACCCGCTCCTGAATGGCGCGCAGGAGTTTTGCCTGCAGCCGCACGTCCATCTCGGAAATTTCGTCGAGCAGGAGCGTCGAGCCGTTGGCCTCCTCGAACTTGCCGACGCGGCGCGCCACCGCGCCCGTGAAGGCGCCCTTCTCGTGGCCGAACAGTTCGGATTCCAAAAGCGATTCCGGCACCGCGGCGCAATTGAGCGAGATCAGCGGTTTTTTGGCGCGATGCGAACGCGCGTGCACGTAGCGCGCCAACACTTCCTTGCCGGTGCCGGAATCGCCGGTGATCAGCACCGAGGCTTCGCTCGGCGCCACCTGCTGGGCGAGCTTGACGACCCGCGCCATGGCGTCGTCGCGGTAGATCAGTTCGCGCGTGTCGTCGGCGACCGCGGCGAGCACCGCCGCGATCAGCTCGGGATCGGGCGGCAGCGGGATGTACTCCTTGGCGCCGGCATGGATGGCGGCGACGGCGGCGCGCGCATCGGTGGCGGTGCCGCAGGCCACGATCGGCACGTGAATGTGCTCGGCTTCGAGCCCACGCACCAATTCGCGGATCGCGACGGCGACGTCGACCATCAACAGGTCGGCGCCGCGGCCGGCACGCAGCACGGCGAGCGCCTGGGCGATGTCGGCGGCGTGCGTGACGGTCGCGCCCTTGTCCATGGCGAGCTTGGTCGCAGTGGTGAGCTGGCCGTCGAGCGTGCCGATGATCAGGAGCCGCATGGGTTTATTCCTTTTCTGCGACCGGAGATTTGCGAATGGCGAAGAGCAGGTGGCGAATAGCGAATAGCGAATGGCGAATGGGGTAAGTCTGCGACGCTGCCATTATCTTCACCATTCGCTATTCGCTATTCGCCATTTCGCTATTCGCTCTGTTCACGACCGCTCGGCCCTTATGATTTCCGTCATCGTCACACCGAGCTTTTCCTCGACCAGCACGACTTCGCCGCGGGCCACCAGCCGGTTGTTGACGTAGATGTCGATCGCCTCGCCGACCTTGCGGTCGAGCTCCAGCACGGTGCCGGGACCGAGCTTGAGCAGCTCGCCGACATCCATGCGGGCGCGGCCGAGCACCGCCGAAACCTGAACCGGCACGTCGAATACCGCTTCGAGATCGGCGGCGACGCGCGTGGTCGGCCCTTCCGGCTCCGCAGCGAGCGGCATGTCGGCGTGCGTTCCGGCATCTTCGAGATTCGGCAGCGTGACCTTGCCATCATCGCTCATCCTGCAATCTCCTTAACATAGCGCTGCGCGTCGGCGGTGGCGGACGGGGCCGGCGTGGCCGCCGGGCCGCGTCGAGCCGAGAGATATGCGGCGACTGCGGCGCCGATGGCGGCGTCGGCGCTGGCGCTGTCGCGATTGACGCCGCCGTCGGCCCATTCGATGCGGCAATCGCCCGGCGCGAGCTCCGGCTCGGCGAGCACGACCAGGCGGCCTTCGAAGCCGCGCGCGCGTACGATGTCGTCGAGCTTCTCCCGGGCCGTGGTGTAAAGCGCGTCATGGATCCGCACCACGATGTGCGGCGCGGTGACGAGCTGTCCGAAGCAATCGCCCGCCAGCGCCGCGATTTCGGCGAACGGCTCGCGCGCCATCAAGGCCGG
>JASHSE010000096.1 GCA_030036975.1 Xanthobacteraceae bacterium
ATGATCTCGACCGGCATCACCGGCACCGCGCGCCACGGAATGAAGCCGAACAGCGCCAGCATGATGCGGGTAAACACGTTGGACCGTTCGGCGCCGCCGCGTTCGCGCAACGCCTCGCGGGCGCGGCGCATGTGCGGGGCGTCAACGGCATCGCCGATCATTTTCAGCGCGAAATACGCCTTGACGGTCGCGCTGACGTCGAGGTCGCCGTCGGCAAACAGCGGCCAGCCGCCATGGCCGCCCTGAATGCGGCGCAGGTAAACGGCGATCTTGGCCTCGAGCGCCGTGGCGACCGGCTCGCCGAGATAATGCCGCAGCAGCACGTATTCGGCCGGAATGGTGGCGTCGGCCTCCAGCTCGAACAGCCAGTGGCCGTCCTGGTGCTGGCGCGCCAACAGCGCGCTCGTCGCGCGATCGATGGCGCGATCGAGCTGTCGGTCGCTCAACTGCACGGTACGCAAGTCGGTTGATTGCACGTCGTTCATGACTGGCCCGCTGTCTGGCGCGCGATGAGAGCCGCCGCGCGATCGCCGGAGCGAATCGCGCTTTCGATCGTTGCCGGCAGCCCGGTGTCGGTCCAATCGCCGGCGAGCGCGAGATTGCGCCAGCGCGTTGCCGCGGCGGGCCGCTTGGCATCCTGCGCCGGCGTCGCCGCGAAGGTGGCGCGCCGCTCGCGCACGATCTGCCACGGCGGCAGCACATCTGGCAGCCCGGTCGCGGCGGCGACTTCATTCCAGATGGTCTTGGCCAAAATATCGCGCGCGGTGTCGAGGTAGCGGTCACCGGCGCTGATCGTGACCGATACGCGGCCCGGAAAGGCAAAAATCCATTGCACCACGCCATTGAGCACGCCCAGGATCGGCGGCTGTGCGGCCGGCGCGTCGATGGCGAAATGCGCGTTGACGATGGCGCGAAACTCGGTCGGCACGGACAGGCTCTCCACCAGCGCGGCCGCCGCATAAGGCGGCACCGCAAGGATAACGCCGTCGGCTGCGCCAAGTGCGACCGTTCCGCTGCCGAAATCGAGCGCCTCGACGCGCTCCGAGCCGAAGCGCAGCGCGCGCAGTTGATGCTCCAGATGTATCGCCGCACCGCGGCTCTCGAGGGCGGCGAGCGCCGGCTCGATCATCGTTGAGCCAAGACCATCGCGCGCGATCAGCGGCCGGCAGGCGCGGCCGCCGGCACCGAGCGTTTCGCGGATCACGGCACTCGCCAGCCGCGCTGATCCGTGCGGCGGATCGATGTTGAGCGCGGCCAGGAGCAGCGGCTCGACCAGCCGGCGGTAGAGCGTCCCATCGCAGGCGATGACCTCGCCGATGCTTTTTCCCGAATGCGGCCGCAGCAATGGCGCGAGCGCGAGGTAATCCAAAGCGCGCGTGCCCGGTACGCGCTTGCCGCGGTCGAAAATCCACAACGGCAGACGGCCATCGTTGAACCGCAGCGTCCAACGCTGGCGGCTCGCCAGGTCCACGAACGCGAATTCCGCTCGCGGCGGTCCGACCAAACGCCGTTCGGCACCGATGCTGCGCAGATAAGCGAGGGCCGCGTGATTGCCGGACAGCAAGAGATGATTGCCGTTGTCGATGGTCATGCCGAGCGCGGCATCGCGATACGAGCGGCAGCGGCCGCCGGCGAACGCGGTCGCCTCGTGCACGATGACGCGCTCGCCACGCGCCGACAATGCGAGCGCGGCGGAAAGGCCGGCGAGCCCGGCGCCGATAATGTGAATTGTGCGAGTCATACCGAAAGCCGCATCACATCAGATTGCGCAGCACGATCAACAAAAGCCGCACGCGTGGCAAACGCACCGCCTTACGCGGCGGCGCAAAACCGCGGGCGACCAGGCGGTCGAGGATGAGGCCATAGGCCTCGGCCACGATGCGCGGCGCCCGCACGACGCGACGCGGCGCCTGCGCCATGATCGTCTGCGCTTTGGCAAAATGTTGCCGCGCCAGCTCGACCAGCGCACCACAGGCCTCGCCGAGCATCGGATTGGTCAACACCGTTTGCGGATCGGTGCTGATGATGCCGGCGTCGCGCAGCGCATCGCGGGGCAGATAAAGCCGGCCCAAAGCCGCGTCCTCGTCGAGATCGCGTAAAATGTTGGTGAGCTGCAGAGCGCGGCCGAGCTGATCGGCGAGCGCCAGCCCGGCGTCGCGTTCCATACCGAACACGCGCACCGAGAGCCGGCCGACCGCGCAAGCGACGCGGTCGCAATAAAGCTCAAGCGTGGCGCGATCGGGCGCGCGGATGTCGGCCACCACGTCCATTTCCATGCCGTCGATCACGGCGAGAAAATCGGCGCACTGCAGGTCGAATGTTTTCACCGCCTGCGCCAAGCCGCCGAGCGGCGGCGGCGGTGCGCCGGCATAGAGTGCGTCGATATCGGTGCGCCAGCGCTGCAACTCCCCGCGCCGCGCCGCGCGCGGGCCGGGATCGTCGGCGATGTCGTCCACGGCGCGACAGAACGCGTAGATTTCGAACATCGCCTCGCGCTGCGGGCGCGGCAGAATGCGCATGCCGCCGTAAAACGAGCTGCCGGCGGCGCGCGTAGCCGCTTGCGTTGGTTGCTCTTTCACTTACGCACCCCGCGGCTTATGTGCTGCCGCCGAAAAGCACCGGGCGAGACGCCGCGATGCTCCGCCGAGCGCACCGATGAGAGTGAGCCCGGCGACTGCCGGCAACGGCAGATGCACCCGCTCGCTCAGCGGATCGCGCCGCATCAACAGCGCGGTCAGACGGTGCGCCAAGGTGTTGATGACCGAGACTTCGAGGCCCAGGCGACGATCCTCGATCAGCACAGGAAAAATGTCGCTTTCGGCGAGCAGGCGCTCGGTGCGCTCGGCGAGGCGATGCAGACAGCTGAGCAAGGACGGCGAGGCGCGCTCTCCGCCCAGCGCCTCCACCGCAGCGCCCGCGGCGGCGAGCGCGTCGAGCGGCACGTAGACGCGGTCGAGGTTGAGATAATCGCTCTTGCAGTCCTGCAGATGATTGATGATCTGCAAGGCGGCGCACAGCGCATCATTGGCCGGCCAGGTGTCGCGGCTCTCGCCGTGCACGTCGAGCACGAAGCGGCCGACCGGCATGGCCGAGAGCGAGCAATAGCCGATCAGATCGTCCCAGTCGCGATAGCGCAGCTTGGTCACGTCGAGCTTGAAGGCGGCAAGGAGATCCTGGGCGTGCTTGGGCGACAGCTTGCGTTCGGCAAGCTCTCGGCGCAGCCGCACGGCCGCTGCATCGGCGTCGTTCTGCCCGGTAAGGCCGGCGTCGAGGCGATTGAGCAGCGCGAGTTTCTGATCCGGCGGCAGCGCGGCGTGATCGGCAATGTCGTCGGCGGTGCGCACGAAATTGTAGAACGAAAGAATGATGCCGCGATGGCGCGGATGAATGAGCCAGGAGGCAACCGGGAAATTTTCGTCCCGATGCCCCTTGCCCGAGCGCCATGCAGCGGCGCTGTTGTGGCGCGCGTCATTCATCGCAATTTCGAAACATTGGCCTGGGCGCGGCCTTTCCACATGCCGCCGCGCCCGCGCGCATGCTGATAGGCGGAATCAAGCGTAAAGGCCATATAGATTGCCGCAATCGCCGGCAGCAGCAGGCCGCAAAACGCCGACACTGCGTAGAGCCGCAGCGTCGGGCGGAACGCGAGCGCCATCAACAGCCAGACGAACAGGCCGAGGAACTGCGGGACGCCATCGGCGAAGACCGCCAACGCGACCGGCGCCAGATAGACCAGAGCGAGGCCCAAGATGGTCCCGGCAAGGAGCAGCGGCGAATAGCCGAGCTGGGCGTAGGCGGTGCGCGACACCATGCGGCGAATGTCGGCGAGTTTCGCATAGGCGCGGATGCTGTGCACGCGCTCGGTCAGGCCGATCCAGATCGGGCCGCGCGCTTTGAGCAATTTGGCCAGCGCACAATCGTCGATCAGCGCGCCGCGGATCGCTGTCAGCCCACCGGCCTGATGCAGCACGTCGCTGCGCACCAGCATGCAGCCGCCGGCCGCAGCCGCGGTACGGCGACGCGGATCGTTGGCCCAGGCAAACGGATAGAGCATCTGGAAAAAGAAGATGAAGGCGGGGACAAGGAGCCGCTCGGCCAAACTCTTGCAGCGCAACTTCACCATCAGCGAGGTGAGGACGAAATCGTTCGCCAGCGCCCGCGCCACGAGCTGCGGCAGCGCATCGGCGCCATAAACAATATCCGCGTCGGTGAACAGCAAATAGGCCGGAGGGTTCGGCAAGTCTTCGATCGACAAGTCTTCGACCGACAAGTCTTCGACCGACAAGTCTTCGACCAGCGCCACGCCCTGCTGCTGCGCCCACAATTTGCCGGTCCAGCCCGCCGGCAGCGGCCGGCCCATCACCACCTTGAGCCGATCGGCTTGGCCAAGGCTCGCCGCCGCATCCCGCGCCGCCTGCGCGGTGCCGTCGCGGCTCTGATCGTCGACCACGATGACGTTGAACGCGCCCGCATAGGGTTGGCGCAGCAACGACGCGACGGTTTCGCCGATGCAGGCCGCCTCGTCGCGGGCCGGAATGATGGCGGCGATCGCCGGCCACGCGCCGTTCCAGGATAAAATCTCGCCCGGCCCCGACTGGTCGTCGCGTTCGGCGGCAAGCCAAAAGCCGCCGCGCGCCGCGATAAGGTACAGCCAAATCGCAAGCACCATTGACGCTGCAAGGTCGTTGACCACAGATAGTCTCGTCATGGCTCATGTCGCGCCGCAGGCCCCGCGCGGGTCGGCGCTGGGGCGCGGTGCGGCGCAACCGTTATCCCGTAAATGTAGGATCGAGAACAGCACCCCACAGGGAGGCCGGACCGCTGGGCAGCACCCGATGAACGGCAAAAATACCAAGAAAGACAATAAGCAAGATGACCGGTTCCTGGCCCGCCTCGACGCCGTGGCGGCGGACACCGAGGCGCTGCTCGAGCGGCTTCTGGCGGCAAAGCCGGAGCTCGGCGAACTGTCCCGTCCGGACCGGCTGCTCAAGGCCATGCGCTACGCCAGTCTGGGCGGCGGCAAGCGCTTTCGGCCGTTCCTGGTGGTCGAAAGCGCCGCGCTGTTCAAGGTGCCGCGGCAGCGCGCCCTGATGGCAGGCGCCGCGCTGGAATGCGTCCACTGCTACTCGCTGACGCACGACGATCTGCCCGCCATGGACAACGACGCGCTGCGCCGCGGCCGGCCCACCACGCATAAGACATTCGACGAGGCAACCGCGATCCTTGCCGGCGATGGCCTGCTCACCTTCGCATTCGACATTTTGTCGCGCAAGCAGACCCATCCGGACGCAGCCGTGCGGGCCGAACTGGTCGGTGCGCTGGCGCGCGCGGCCGGCATCGGCGGCATGGCCGGCGGCCAGATGCTCGACCTCGCCGCCGAGGGCCGGTTCTCCGGTGGAGGTCCGCTGCGCCTCGACGAAAACGGGGTGCGGATGCTGCAGGCGATGAAGACCGGCGCGCTGTTACGCTTTGCCTGCCAAGCCGGTGGCATTCTGGCCGCAGCGGCAAAGCGCGAGCGCACCGCGCTTGACCGCTACGGCGCGGCGGTCGGCCAGGCGTTCCAGATCGCCGACGATCTGCTCGATCTCGAAGGCGATCCGGCGCTGGTCGGCAAATCCATCGGCAAAGACGCGGACGCCGGCAAAGCCACCATGGTGAGCGCGCTCGGCGTCGCCGCAGCCAAGGCGCGGCTGCGCCAACTCGTCGGCGAGGCCGAGAAGGCTTTGGCGCCGTTCGGGGCCGCTTCCGTCATCCTGATCGAAGGCGCGCGATTCGTCGCCGAGCGGCACGCCTGAACGCCGGCGCCTGGCGCGACGCCGAGATGTGCACAACACCCAGCTTCACGATGGATGACGAATAATGTCATTGTGTTTCCAAGCATCAGCGTTCATCGGCGCGTCAGAATGGGGGCGATGCCGACTGGTTCGCGATTGAAGTTGGCGTGCCGCGCGCCTATTTGCCGGCCGTCGCCCCGCCGCAGCGCCCCCGCCACCAGGAACGAAACCGGGCCAAACCGTCCGGTGCTTTCGGGACACTCAGCCTCATGAGCATGGACGCGTATCGAAGTGTGCGGGTCGCCGGCGCCGCTTTGGCGGCGTTTATCGTCGCGCTCGCCTTGCTGCCTGCGAGCATCCGCCCGCTCGCGCCGGCACATGCGCAGGACGGCCCCCGCGTCGCCGTCCCGCATCCGCGTGCAAATGTTCGCGCGCGCCCAGGCAAAGTGCCGAACCCCGCCCCGGCCGTGGCCGCGCAACCGAAGTCGCTGCCACGGACGCCGTTCACCGCCGCGGATGACGCTGTTGCAACGATCCCCGGCATGCCGGACGTGCGGTTCTGGGCCGACTCGACGGCGGATTTCGAAAAAGCGCTGCCGGCCAAGCCCGGGCCTTGGCTCGCTCTCTCCAGCGGCGGCGAGGACGGCGCTTTCGGCGCCGGTTTACTTGCCGGGCTGAGCGCGTCCGGCAAGCGGCCGGATTTTTCCGTCGTCACCGGGGTGAGCACGGGCGCGCTGTTAGCGCCGTTTGCGTTTGCCGGTCCGAAGTACGACGAGGCGATGCGGCAGGCCTATACCACGATGACCTCGGCCGACATTTTCGAAGTCGGCGGCACGCCGGAGAGCTTCGTCGACACCTGGCCGCTGAAAGACCTCATCGCCAAGAAATTTACTCCGGAAATGCTTGCCGATATCGCCGCCGCGTACCGTCGCGGCCGTCGCCTGTTCATTATCACCACCAATCTCGATGCCGAACGCTCGGTGGTCTGGAATATGGGTGCGATCGCCGCGCACGGCGGCGACCAGGCGCTCGCCCTGTTTCGCGCAGTGCTGCTCGCCTCCAGCAGCATACCGGGCGCGTTCCCGCCGGTGCTGATCGACGTCGAGGGCAACGGCAAGCGTTTCGCCGAAATGCACGTCGATGGCGGCGCCGGCGGCCAGTTTTTTGTCGCGCCGGCCCAGCTGATGGCGGCGACCGCCGACTACCGCCTGCCGGCGAGCGCGCTTTACGTCGTGGTCGATAGCGGACTGCAACCGGATTTTCAGGTCGTGGAACGCACCACCGAGTCGATCCTCACTCAAACCGTCGGCATGGCGGTGAAGGTCGATACCCGTTTGATGCTCGACCGCGCTTATCTGGTCGCCAAGCGCAGCGGCGTCCCATTCAACGTCGCCAGCATACCGGCGAACTTTTCCGCGCCCAGCCGCGGCGCGTTCGACCCGGACTATATGCGCGCGTTGTTTCAGGTCGGCTACGATCAGGGCAAAGGCTCGACGCCGTTCGGCAGCGCGCCGCCGCCTTATCCGGCGCCGCCGGCGCAAGGCTCGCCGCCATCACCGCATCCCGAGAAAACCGGAGCAAATCGATGAAAGGAATTTTCAGCGCGAGTCTCGCCGCCGCGCTGGCGGCTTTTATTGCCGCGACGGCGATCATGCCCTCGGATGCAGCGGCAGCGCGGCGGCGAGCGCCGCTTACCAGCGCTTATGACGGGCTGTGGAGCGTGTCGATCGTCACGGTCTATGGCGATTGCGATCGCGGCTATCGCTATCCGCTGCGCATCGTCGGCGGCCACGTCGGCAAGGCCAGCGATGATCCGTCTTACGCCGTGGCCGGCGCAGTGGGTCGCGGCGGTGCGATCGGCGTCACGGTGTCGGGCGGCGGCCAGGCCGCAACCGGCACCGGCCGGTTGTGGCGCAACCAGGGCCGCGGCGTCTGGCACACCTCGAACCGGCGCTGCTCCGGCCGCTGGACCGCCGAACGGCGCGGCTGAACCCGCACGTCGAGCGCAACCGCGCCGCCGACGTCAGGCAGCGCTCTCGGACGGCGCTTTCTTCGCCCAGTAATCCGACTGCGCCTTGCTTGCTCGCAGCCGCTCTTCATCCTCATAACCGGGCGCCATCGACGCCGCGGTGCCGGCCAGCACCTGGTGATGCTCGATGTTGAGGAGCCGCAGCCAGCTCTGTTGGCCGAGCGTGAGCCCGATCATGCAGCCGAGCTCGACCAGTTCCGGTTCGCCGAAATGCCGGTACATCCGCTCCCAGAACGCGTCGTCGGTATTGAGATGCCAGACGATGGCTTCGGCGTAGGCGAGCGCCGTCTTCTGCCGTTCGTCGTATTTGGTCGATTTCTCGAAATTGAGCAGATCGAGGACTTGATCCTCGATCAGCGCGCCGCTGGTCGTCGCCTTCACCGAGCGCTGGTTGCCGCAATATTCGCAAGCCACCGAGCGCGACACATAGAGCCGGCACAATTCCTTGATGGCGTGATCGAGGATGCCGTTACGGTAAATGTTGTGCCAGGAATCGGCGAAGAACCAGAAGCAGGCCGGCACATGGGCGCGGATCGCCGAGCTTTCCGGCCGCGGCGTGCCTTCGCGCCGGCAGCGTTCCATCTCGGCGCGCATGCGCGCGTCCATGTTGTCGAGCGGGACGTAGCTGATCCTCTGTTTGGCCATAGGCGTTTCTTTCCTGGACGTGATGTCACGGTGCGCGCTGCAACCGCTATTCCCACCATTGAGCCGCGTGAGCGGGCGCCGCAACGGGTCAATACGCCATTTTTGCGGTCGCGTAAGCGGTCTTCTGCAGCGGCCCTTTAGGCGCCGCGCGCCAGCCGCAGCCAGCCATAAACCATTGTGGCGGACGCCCCAACAATTCCTCACAATCCGACATAAAGCGTCACGCTGCCGCCGCGGCCGTGCAGTGTGATCGTGCCCGTTTGCGGGGAAGTTCAGGGTGCGAGGATGCGCCGCCGGCTGTCTGCCGTCGTTCTTTCGATTCTGCTGTGCGGATTTTGGGCCGTGGCCGCGTGCGGCGCCGCACGCGCGGCCGGCGTTGCCGATGCCATCGAGGTGAACGGCAACCAC
>JASHSE010000097.1 GCA_030036975.1 Xanthobacteraceae bacterium
CGCCTTCAACTACGCCAAGGGCATCAGCGAAGGCGTCGAGTTCAGCCTCAAATACCACAGCGGCAATTTCCAGGCTTACGGCAACCTCGCCGTCAGCCAGGAGCAGGCCACCGACGTCGTGTCGAATCAGTACCTGTTCAACAACGTCACACCGCTGGCCGATCTCGGCGGCATGACCGAGCTGCAGTACATCGACAGCCACTGGATCTACACCGATCACAATCAGTTCGTGACCGGCTCGGCCGGTGCGTCCTACCTGTGGTACGGCACGCGCTACTCGGTCGACATGATCTACGGCTCCGGCCTGCGCACCGGCGACGCCAATATCGACAGCGAGTCGCCGTACGCGCAGTTCAACCTCGGCATGTCGCATGACTTCGCCATGCCCGACGGCAAGCCGCTGACCGTGCGCTTCGACGTCGTCAACGTGCTCGACACGATCTATCAGATCAGAAGCGGCACCGGCATCGGCGTGTTCGCGCCGCAATACGGCCCCCGCCGCGGCTATTTCGTCGGCATTTCCAAAAAGATCTAGGCGCGAGAAAAGCTACAAGGGTGCTATGCGATACCCCCTACTCGACCGCAGCCGGCATTTTCGCAACCGACATCAGCGGCTGCGCGAGCTGATCCAGCAGTTGGGCTGCGTTCTGCTCCTCGCCCAGCGAGGTCGTGAGCAGTTGAACAATCGCGGGCTGCCTGAGCTGAAGAGCCAGATTGCGGGCGGTCATATAGGCGGCGATTTCGTAGTGCTCGACCCGCTGCGCAGCGCCGATCAGCGCGAGGTCGGCTGCCGCGTCCTCTTTCTCTTTACCCTCGCTCATGACCTCTTCGCCTTCTTCCACGAGACCGGCCATGCCCTTGCAAGGCTTGGCACGCACCGGCGCGCCCAGCAGCTTCAGAGCTTCGTTGAGCCGCTCGGCCTGCGCTTCGGTCTCGGCGAGATGGGTGTGTATCAGAGCTTCGAGCTGGCTGGAGCGCGCCGCCTTCGCCATCTTCGGCAATGCCTTCACCAGCTGCTTTTCCGCATGGAGGATGTCGCGCAATTGCTCGACCAAGAGTTCCTGGATCGGCTCCGCCTCCGCAGCGCTGGAACTCTCGGCGTGCATTGCAGGACCCTCGGCACCGGCACTCAAATCCTGCAACGCCGGCGACGGCACGAATTCCCAGGGCTCGCCCTGGTTCCAAGGTCCCCTGGCATCGACCTCGCCGTAATCGCCCTCACCCGTGGAATCGTTGAAGAACTGATCGACCAGCTTCGGCGTCGGAGCAATCCTTCCGATGCTGAAAGGCGGCCTGCCCATGCTCTCGAGCGCGAGCGTGAATGCCCGCATATGCGTGATCTCGCGCGTCATGAGAAACTGCAGCGCATCTTTGGTACCGGCATCGCGGCAGAAATTGATCAGCCGCTCGTAAACGATCTTGGCTCGCGCTTCGGCGGCGATGTCGTTGCGCAAGTCGACGTCGAGCTCGCCGGTGATCTTCAGATAATCCGCAGTCCACGGGTTGCCTTGGGAATTGAACAGATTGAGACCGCCGCCACCGGCGATGGCGACCAGCGGCTCGGCCTCCGCTGCCTCTCGCACCGATCTGAGTGGCTTGAGGTGCATTCGCGCCAGCGTCCCGACCACCTCCAAATGACTCATCTCCTCGGTGCCGATGTCCATCAGCAGGTCCTTCCTGGCCGGGTCGTCGCAGTTCAGGCCTTGGATCGAATACTGCATGGCAGCGGCCAACTCGCCGTTCGCGCCGCCGAACTGCTCCAGCAGCATGTTGCCGAAGCGCGGGTCTGGCTCGTCCACGCGAACCGTGTACATGAGCTTCTTGACATGATGGTACATGACCGGCCTCTCGTCCCGATTGGTTTTGCTTCAGGCATCCGCAGTGGCGCTGCGGCGCTTTGTGCGCTTGCTTGCGGGAATGCGAACTTCAAATACGCCGGCGCAACGCGCCTTCGTCGTGAACGCGGGACGATTGCGAACGTTCCTACGTCGCACAACCGACATCCGGATGCAGGCAAAACGCCAACGTTTCGGCCGCCTGCTCGACGACCGGCGGCTTCGTTCCATGCCGATAGCTTCGACCTATTTGCAGTGAATGAACCGGCTTGTGGCACGGCCCCTATTATTGAGTGCAAGGGACACGACTTCCCAGGTTGCGCTTTCGCAGCTTCAAATCCAAAGGCAAAATCGCGGCGAGCTGAGCAACTTTCAGTCTTTAATTATTCTAACTCCGATTTTAGCGGACACATGCGATCTTCGTTGAGCAGACACAGTTCCGGTGTTAGGAAGTATTTGATCGTAAACGCAGTTTTTCATTGTTCTAAAGACAAAGTAGGGGGTGTGGCGGTGCGAAACTTCCATCAACGAGGCCGGTGCAGCCGAGTTTCTCTCAACTGCTCCGTTGCGATTTTCACCGGGACCGTTTGTCTTGCCGCCGCTCCGCGCGCGTTCGCGCAGACGCCGGCGAACCAGCCAAGCGTGACGATGCCACAAATCACCGTGTCAGCGCCGAAATTAAAACCGAAGCCGAAACGCGCCGCGCGACGGCGTGCTCCGCCGGCTGCGGTTGCTCCGGTCGGCGTTGCCAATACCGGCCCGACGCCGGCACAGGCGGCGCTCGATGCCAAGATGACGAGCCTCGATCAGGCGCGCGACAATAATCTCTTGCCCAAGATCGGCGCTTCGACCTCGACGATCAGCCGCGAGGCGATCGAAAAGCTGCCGCAAGCCGACAATACGCCGATCGACAAGGTGATCCTGCAACTGCCAGGAGTCTCCTACGATTCAGCCGTCTCCAATCCGGACTTTCACGTGCGCAGCGAGTACGCCAACGTGCAGTGGCGGATCAACGGCATCGTGCTTCCCGAGGGCGTTTCCGCGCTCGGCCCTTTGATCGACACCAACTTCGTCGGCAGCATGTCGCTGCTCACCGGCACGCTGCCGGCCGAGTACGGGCTGCGCACCGCCGGCGTCCTCGACATCACCAGCCGGAGCTTCGCCCAGCCGGGCGGCGAAATCAGCCTTTACGGGGGCAGCCAGCAGACGATTACGCCGAGCTTCGATTACGGCGGCAGCGACGGCAACAGCGAGTATTTCGTCACCGCGCGCGGCAATTGGAATGCGCTCGGGCTGGAAAATCCGACGCCTGCGCTCGACGCGATCCATGACGACACGCAGCAGGGCAAGTTCTTCGGCTACGCCTCGACGCTGATCGACCAATCGACTCGCTTCTCGGTGATCTCCGCGGCGTCCTACAGCGCGTTCCAGATCCCGAACAATCCCGGCCAGGTGGCGCTGGGCGATTTCGGTTCGCCGAACGCCAACTCGGCGACGCTCAACGAAAACGAATACGACACCTACATCGCCAATATCGCGGCCTGGCAACGGCATGGCACTGACGGCGACGCGCAAATCGCGGTTTTTTCGCGCTACGCCGACGTCCATTTCGTCCCCGATATTTTCGGTGACCTCGAGTTCAACGACGTGGCCTCGGACGTGACCCGGGAAAGCGTGCTCAACGGCATCCAGGCCGACGCGTCATACCTCGTCAACGACCGCCACACCTTGCGGTTCGGCTTCGCGGTGAGCGCCGAACAGACCAACATCAACACCATTTATACCGTCCTGCCCGGCTCGCCGGGCGCGGTGACCGGCCCGCCGTTCACCATTACCGACAGCAATTCTCTGCTCGGCTGGAACATCGGCGCCTACATTCAGGACGAATGGAAGCTGACCAATCAGCTGACGTTGAATGCCGGCCTGCGCTTCGATCAATTGTACCAGTATGTCGACGCCAACCAGCTCAGTCCCCGTCTGGCGCTGGTCTATAAGCCGTTCCAAGGCACCACCTTTCATATCGGCTATGCGCGCTATTTCACGCCGCCCTATCAGGCCCAGGCCTATACCGCGAATATCGCCTTGTTCAACAACACGACTAATGCGCCGGATGTCCCCTTGGCTAGTCCGGTGCAACCCGAGCGGTCGAGCTATTACGACATCGGCGTCGATCAGGTGGTGCTTCCGGGTCTGACCATGGGCGTTGACGCCTATTACAAGCAGACGACCGACCAGCTCGACGACGGCCAGTTCGGCTCGGCCGTGGTCTTGACGCAGTTCAATTATGCGCGGGGCTACGGCGAGGGCGGCGAATACAAGCTCAAATATAGCAATGGCAACTTCAATGCCTACGCAAACTTCTCTTACGGCTTCCAAATGGGCGAAGACGTGGTGTCGAATCAATATCTCATCGACGCCGACGACCCGTGCTACCTCACCCAGTG
>JASHSE010000098.1 GCA_030036975.1 Xanthobacteraceae bacterium
GAGCGGACGCATAAAATCGGGCACGAGCTTTGCCGCGCTCGCGACCGAACGCGGGCTCAAGCCGAGCGATATCGATCTCGGCACCGTGGCGAAAGACGGCATTGTCGACCCGAAAGTTGCCGATGCCGCCTTTTCGCTCAAAGCTGGTGAGGTCAGCGCACCGATCCAAGGTCAATTCGGCGCCGTGCTCGTGACGGTGCTGCAGATCGAGCCGGCGGAAACCAAGGCGCTGTCGGTGGTCGCGCCGTTCATCCGCAACGACATCGCGCTCGAACGGGCGAAGACGCAGGTGCAGGATGTTCACGACAAGATCGAGGATGCGCGCGCCGGCGGCAGCACGCTGCAGGAGGCTGCGGACACTCTGCACCTGCCCGCCGTCACCGTCGACGTCGACCGCTCCGGCCGCGATCCGTCCGGCAAGCTCGTCACCAATCTGACCGACGCCGGCGACGTGGTCAGTGCGGCCTTCAATAACGACGTCGGCGTCGATACCTACCCGATCGAGACCGGCGGCGGCTACGTCTGGTACGAGGTGGAAGGCGTCACCCCGGCCCGCGACCGCACGCTTGACGAAGTCAAAGGCGAGGTCGAGCAGCGCTGGCGCGACGACCAGATTGCCAAGCGGTTGCAGACCAAAGCCGCCGACCTGCTTGACAAGGCCAAGAACGGCAACCCGTTCGACGCGCTGGCATCAGGCGCGGGCGTAAAAGTGCAAAAGGCGTCCGGGCTCAAGCGCGGCGTCACGCCGCCGCCCGGAATCTCCGCCAAGGCCGTCGATGCCGTCTTTCATACAGCCAAGGACGCTTTCGGCAGTTCGGTGGGCGACAAGCCGACCGAATGGTTCGTGTTCCGCGTCACCGACGTGAAAACGCCGAAGCTCGATCCGAACTCGCCCGACGGCAAGAAGCTCGAACAGTTGCTGCAGACCGGGATGACCAACGATCTGTTCAGCCAATATGTCGGCTGGTTCGAGAACGAGCTTGGCACCACCATCAACCAGGAGGCGCTGGCGCAGGCCGTGGGCAACAGTGCCCCGGACAATCAGTGAATGCGGACCGGGCCGGCGGCTGACGATTTTGCCGCGCGCTATGCGGCCGGCGCGCCGCAGGTCGTGTGGACGACGCTCGTTGCCGACCTTGAAACGCCGGTCTCGGCCTTCCTCAAGGTCACCGCCGCGCGGCCGCGGCCGTCGACCACGGAGCCATCCGGGGCAGCGAGCTTCTTGCTCGAGTCGGTCGAAGGCGGCGCGGTGCGCGGCCGCTATTCGATCATCGGCCTGGAGCCGGATCTGGTGTTTCGCATCGACGGCAGCCGCGCCGGGATCAACCGCAATCCGCCGCATGAGCCGCAGCATTTTGCACCGGCCGACGCGCCGCCGCTGCAAGCGCTGCGGGTGCTGATCGAGGAAAGCCGCATCGCGCTACCCGAGGCGCTGCCGCCGATGGCCGCCGGCGTATTCGGCTATCTCGGCTACGATACCGTGCGGCTGGTCGAGGATTCGCTATCGGCGCCGCCAACCGACCCGCTTGGTATTCCTGACGCGATCCTGGTGCGCCCGACGCTGGTGATCGTGTTCGACGCCGTCGACGACACGATCACCATCGTCACGCCGGTACGGCCGGACGTCACCGTTTCCGCCGCCGCCGCGCTGGCGCGCGCGCAAGAGCGCATCGCCGATATTGTGGATGCGCTCGATGTTCCCCCACCCGTAGGAGACGCTTCCGACCTTCACCCAGGGCCGCGCGATGTGGCGCCGCGCTCGAACACGACGCCGGCCGAGTTCAAGCGCATGGTGCTGCGCGCCAAAGAGTACATCGTCGCCGGCGACATTTTTCAGGTGGTGCTGTCGCAGCGCTTCGAGGCGCCGTTTCGGCTGCCGCCGTTCGCGCTCTATCGCGCGCTGCGGCGGGTCAATCCGTCGCCGTATCTGTATTTCCTCGACTTCGGCGCCTTCGCCGTCGCCGGATCGAGCCCCGAGATTCTGGTCAAGGCGCGTGCCGGCATCGTCACCATCCGGCCGATCGCCGGCACGCGGCCGCGCGGCACCACGCCGCACGAGGACGCCGCGCTTGAGGCTGAGCTCCTTGCCGATCCGAAGGAGCGCGCCGAGCATCTCATGCTGCTCGACCTCGGCCGCAACGACGTCGGCCGCGTTGCCGAGATCGGCAGCGTCAAGGTCACGGACCAGTTCTTCATCGAGCGCTACAGCCAAGTCATGCATATCGTATCCAACGTCGAGGGTCGGCTGCGCCATGACCGCGACCGGCTCGATGCGCTCGCCGCCGGCTTTCCCGCCGGCACCGTGAGCGGCGCGCCAAAAGTGCGCGCCATGCAGATCATCGATGAACTGGAAAAGGAAAAGCGTTCACTCTATGCCGGCTGCGTCGGTTATTTCTCCGCCGGCGATGAGATGGACACCTGCATCGTGCTGCGCACCGCGTTGATCAAGGACGGCGTGATGTACGTGCAGGCCGGCGCCGGCATCGTCGCCGATTCCGATCCGCAGTTCGAGCAGCAGGAATGCATCAACAAGGCCAAAGCCCTGTTCCGCGCCGCCGAAGAGGCGCAGCGTTTCGCCCGTGCCGCACGGCGGGGGCAGTAATACAACGCATCGAATATTCAGCGTGATCCCGGGCAGCCGCGAAGGCGGCCTTGAAGGATGCAGCATGACGCGACATTCGAAGTGACGCCCCGGTGACGGAGCGCTGACAACATCAATTGCGCGCCAGCGTGCGTTTCTCCAAAAGCTGATTGACGTGGCGCAGCACATGGTCGGCGACGATGGCGTGCCCTTCGGCGGTCGGATGGAAGGCGCCGCTGATCAGCGCCGCGTAAGGCGGCTGCAGTTCGTCGAACGGCGAGATGCCTTCGCGGTGCGTGTTGGCGGTGAGAAACGCGTCGTTCGGATCGCGCGCCAGCCGCCAGCGATGACCGTACGGCAAAAAGCCGGCCGGCGAGTACGGCACGAACGCGCCGGTCGCGTTCGACACCCGCGGCATCGCCATGCTGAGCTGATCGGCCAGCGCGTGCTGCGGGTCGCGGGCGCAAATGCCGCGGCGGGCGAACTCGGGGATGTGGTCGGTAATCAACTGGAAGCCGGTGCCGCTGCCCGTCGCCAGCCCTGCCGGGCAGCCGGGCCGCCGCGCATCGGTCATGCATTCGAGCCGGTCCTGCAGGCCGCGCACGAAATTCGACACCTCCTGGCCGCGCTGCCGGTCGTATCGGAACTTCGGAAACACATCGAGGCCGAGCGTCGGCTGCGCGCCGCAGACGTTGCCGGTCTCGTCGAACTGAATCGGCTCGTAGGCATTTTGCAGCACCCGCGACGGCTCGACGCCAAAACCGTCGCTGAGCGCCTGCTTCACCGCCTCGACGCGGCGGTCGAGCACCCGCAGATAAGCTTCCGACACCGACGGCGGGTAACGGATCTCATGGCCGATCAGCCCGACCACTGGGGCAATATCGGAGGCGGCGCCGGTGATCGCGTAGGCGACCATCGCGCCAAAGCCGACGTCGT
>JASHSE010000099.1 GCA_030036975.1 Xanthobacteraceae bacterium
GTGCGGATAGGTCGCGAAATAATGATCGAACGACCGGTTCTCATTGAAGATAACCACAAGATGCCTGATCGGCGTTGCGGTGTGATGATCGCGGCCATGGCCCTGATCATGATCTGGATCGGCGAGAACTGAACCGCCGCAGACTGCGGCAGCCGCAATCAAGGAGATCGCGGCGGTGGAAAGCAGCAGCTTTTTCATGAAACCCCCCGTCATTGTCGTACGGATGCATCTAAAGCTTTTCGCGATGACAGCCCGATGTCTTGTCGATGACGATGAGCGCGCGGATGCGACGAACGCATAGCCGCATTCAAGAAACACTGTGGACTGTCATCGAACCGTTATTCGTTCTTTACAAAGGAGCCGGGCGGGCCGCGGCGCCCCGGCTCAGCCCCCGACGGCCGCGTGCCAGGAAATGTCGAGAAAAAATGCCAAGGAAAAATGCGCGGCTACCCGTCGCTCGGTCATTGAGATTTACCTTCGCCGGAACGTCAAAACGTCACCTGAGGCGGAACGACGTTTAATGCGCTGCATTAGATTCTAAGGAGGGATTCTGTCGCCCTAGCCGCCGACGCCCGTCCAAAGTCGCGTTCGTTCTGCCGGGTTTTGCCTTCGGCGTTGATGGCCTGGTGCAGGCGGATTCAAGCGGTTGACTTTTCCGGAGTGGATGAAAATGAGCGGTCTGCGCGGTAAAGACGACAAGCATTCGAGCGCCAGGGACGTGCGGTCGGGCGCGTACGACAAAGGCGCGGACAAGGAAGACCTCGCGCACAACATAGTTCCGGGAGACGACATCCCTGAGGGATTGCAGCGCAAGCCAGCCGGCGCGCCGAACAAGGGTTTTCGTCGTGGTGGTCCGGCGAAACACGTGCCGCAGAACGATTGAAATGCTCGAGCATTTTGGGCCCGGTGTCACTCGCCCCGCGCCCGCTCGGCGTCCGCATAGCGGGCGTACAGTGCGTCGATCCGCTCGCGCCACATCGCCACGAACGCGCCCGAGGTCAGGCGATCGACCGACTTCCATTGGCGCTTCGCTGCCGGCAGCGTGTTCCACCAGATGGCGTGCTTGCACCAGCGCTCGCCCTTCATCATGCCCTCGTCGGTAGCGCACATCGACTTCCAGGCGATGCGCTCCGGATGACTTACGTGTTCGGCGGCGCCCTGCCATCCCTGTTGGTGAATCAAATAAAGATCGCTGAAAGTGGGGGTTTTGTGCGTCACCGCTTCAAACATTGCGGCCTCGCTGATAAATTTATAGGCAGCGGCGACGGCATTGTCTCGCGGATTGGTGATATCGCCGGAGCCATACCGCGCGAACTCGGCCCTGCTCAGCTGAAACAGGCCGATATATGAGCCGGTGCGTTGCTTGGGATCGAAATCGGATTCGACCTTGGCGACGGCTTTCATGAAATTATAGTCGACGCCGAAAGCGTCGGCCGCGCGCTTGATCTCCTGCAGCGGCGTTCCCAGCGGAATGTCGCTGAGCGCCCGCAAGGCAATTTTCGCCGGCTTTTCTGGCGGCGGAAGCTCGGAATAAACGTAATACTTGAGATAAGGCAGTGCGCGCCTTGCCGCCGCAACTGAACCGTCCGGCAACGCGGTGCCGGCGTCCTGCGAGCGATCGTCTTCGGTCATCGCCAGCACAGGCCCCTTGGGAAGCGCGCCTGTAGCGTCAAGAGCGCCTGTCGCATCGAGGGGAGCGGGCGTCGCGTCGAGAGGACCGCCCGTCGCATCGAAGGAAGTCAGAGCGCTCCGCTCCAGTGCACTGAATGCGGCGCCGATCAGCGCATTCGGCGACATTGTGCCGGCTTTTGCGACCACTGTTGTGTTAGCCGGCACGGCGGCGAATTGCGCCGCGACCATCGCCCTCGGGGCGACGATCAGAGTTGGCGGCACGGCGCTCGGTTGCATGCTCGCGATCCGCCAAGCCGCGGCAACACAAACCACCGCCGTCGCGCCAACGACGCAACTTAACTGCCTGACTTTCATTCCCCCGACCGCGATTCCCCGAAAGCGGACGGTGATCTAACTCCTGCGCTGAGGAAACAATGAGGCCCCAATGTGGCACGTTGAGGTCGAGCCAATCAGCCTCGGCGCAGTCGTGCCAGCCACTGCTCCGGAAGCCCGAGTCGGGCGCGCCCTCCTTATCGCGACTACTCACCGCGACTACTCACCCGTTGCCTACAGCGACACTCCGAACGTGTCGCTCAAGCCGCGCCGGCCTGTCGGCGTGACGATCAGTGCGCGGCCGTCGCGCATGCGCTGCAGCCATTTCAGATCGAAGCAGCGCTGCGCCAGAACGGCGCCGACCGTACCGCCGAGATGCGGCCGCCGCTCTGTCCAGTCCAAACATGGACGGCAGAAAATCCGTCGCCGGCTGCTTGCCGCCGCGAGATCGACGCCGAATTTTTCAAAGAAAGCGACGCCGCTTTCGCTCAGCTCACCGCCCTCGTCCGACAGCGTAACATGGCCGAGCGCGCACAGCGCATCGGTAATGCCGACGCCAAGCTTGCCGGCGAAATGATCGTAGCAGGTGCGCGCAACGCGCATTGCCTCATCGAGTTTCGATGCCGGCCGATAGCGTGGCGGTGCGTCGGCAACGACCGCCATGATGGATTCCAGCATCTCCGCGACACGCGGCGTCGCGATGCGGTAATAGCGGTGGCGACCCTGCTTGACGCAAGCGATCAACCGCCCGTCGGTGAGTTTGCCGAGATGACCGCTCGTCGTCTGCGGCGAGACCCCGGTCGCGTGGACGAGCTCGCCGGCCGTCAGCGCCCGCCCTCCCATCAGCGCCGCCAGAATGTTGGCGCGCGTCGAATCGCCGACCAGCGCGGCGACTTCCGCAATGCGAACGTCCTCGGTCATGGCATGTCATCCTTTCCGGCGGCGCCAGCAAATGTAGTGCGATCGGGTGAAACGGCCAACCCGAATGCTTCGGCCGCGACCGTACGATAGCCTGCCGCTGATCGAAGCTGCGCTCCTCGTGATCGGTTGCGGCTTGGGCCTCAACACGGCCCAGTCAACGCGGTTGCGGTTGCGGTCGCCAACGTGGCCGCAGCGAGGTCGGGGACGACCTCGGGCCTGGTCAACACCGCCCGCATGGTCGGCGCAACGCTCGGCGGAGCGGTCCTCGGCGCGATCGTTGCGGTGTTCGCCGGCGGCAGCGGCGAAATGCTCGGCGCGGCGGCAGCGTTCGCCTTCATCCGCCGCGACTCGCTCCATCCAGTTGCAAAACGCTAAACGTTTAATGAGCGGCGACTTCGAACCGCGGCCGCCCAGACCAGCGAGGCGGCCGCTGCCGTGGCCGGAGCGCACACCGCGCTCAGCGTTTACGGCCGTGGCATCATACGTTCAACCGGTGCATCTGCTCGACCGGATAGCGCGTGCCCGAAGCGGCGCCGGGCGGCACCAGGCGATCGATCTCGGCGAGATACGATTTGACCTTTCTGGCTTTGTTTTACTGGGTTTTTGCGCGCAAACCTCCGCAACGGGGAACGCTTTGGGCGCCTGCCGATTTCACCTCAAATCTACGAGAACTGCCTCGTGGATGGGAACTTTTTGGCGGTCTGCCGACTGCCTTCGCGAGGGTGCCGGTCCAGCACCATAACCATCGTTGCCCGAGCTCTGAATGGTACGGGTTTACCCGATTGTCTTCCTGGTCGACGTCGATAACACGCTGCTCGATAACGACGGCGTGCAGCAGGATTTGAAGGACCACCTCGAACGCACCTACGGACGTGGCGCCCGCGATCGTTATTGGAGGATCCTGGAGCAGCTGTTCGCGGAACTCGGCTACCGCGACTATCTCGGAGCGTTGCAGCGTTTTCGCGCCGAGCATCCTCTCGAGGTCGAGCTGCTGTCGATGTCCGACTACCTGGTCGACTACCCGTTTGCCGGCCGGCTGTTCCCATCGGCCCTCAAGGTCTTGAGGCGGCTAAAGGGCTTGGGGCAGACCGTCATCCTGTCCGATGGCGACGTCGTCTTTCAGCCGCGCAAAGTCGAACGCGCCGGCATTTCCGATGCAGTCGATCGACGCGTCCTCATCTATATCCATAAGGAACAGGCGCTGGGCGACGTCGAGCGGCGTTTCCCCGCGGAACATTACGTGCTTGTCGACGACAAGCCGCGTATCCTGGCCGCCGTTAAGCAGTTTTGGGGAGACCGTGTCACAACCGTTTTTGTGCGACAGGGCAGCTACGCTCGCGATGCGCAAGCCGTCGCCGCCTTGCCGCCGGCTGACGTCGCAATCGATCGCATCGGCGATCTTCTTAAGTTCGACTTGGCGCGATTGCGACCAGCGCCGCCGATGCCTGCATCAAAGTTGGAGCGGGCGCGATGAGCCCGACAAAAACGCTGCACGATCTCGGCCAGAGCCTGTGGTTTGTCGCTTTGTTCGAGCGCAGAGACCCGTGCCACTCTTCCGTCGCCCCGTCGAGCGACCGCCCGGACCATCGTGCCACTATGGATATGGAGCACTAAGGCCATGCAGCTCGGAATGATCGGTCTTGGCCGCATGGGCGGCAACATGGTGCGCCGCCTGTTGAACAATGGCCATCAATGCGTCGTCTACGACGGATCCGCAAACGCGGTGGCGGAACTGGTGAAGGCGAACGCCGTCGGCAGCACGTCGGTCGCGGATTTTGTCAAGAAACTCACCAAGCCGCGGGCGATCTGGCTGATGGTGCCGACCGGTGTGGTGGACAACGTCATCGCCGATCTGCTGCCCCATACCGAGCGCGGCGACATTCTGGTTGACGGCGGCAATTCCTATTACATCGACGATATCCGCCGCGCCAAGAACCTGACATCCAAGGGCATTCATTACGTGGATGTCGGCACGAGCGGCGGCGTCTGGGGATTGGAACGCGGCTATTGCATGATGATCGGCGGCGAGGGCGACGTAGTGCAGCGCCTCGATCCGATCTTCGCTGCGCTTGCTCCAGGCCGCGGCAACATTCCGCGCACACCGGGCCGCGAAAGGGTCGATGGCACGTCCGAGCAGGGTTATCTGCACTGTGGACCGCATGGTGCCGGCCATTTCGTCAAAATGGTCCATAACGGCATCGAATACGGGGTGATGGCGGCTTACGCCGAAGGTCTCGGCGTCCTCAAAGCCGCCAATGTCGGCAAGAAAACCGGCGCGATCGATGCAGAAACCACGCCGCTGCGCGATCCCGAGCATTACCAATACGACTTGAACCTGCCCGACATCGCCGAAGTCTGGCGGCGCGGCAGCGTCATCGCGTCTTGGCTGCTTGATCTCATCGCGACGTCGCTGATCGAGGATCCCGCCCTGAGCAAATTCGCCGGCCGCGTATCCGACTCGGGCGAAGGTCGTTGGACCATCAAGGCGGCCATCGACGAAGGCGTGCCGGCGCACGTGCTTTCGTCGGCGCTCTATGAACGGTTCAGCTCGCGCGGCGAGGCTGATTTCGCCGACAAAGTGCTTTCGGCCATGCGTTACGAATTCGGCGGCCACATCGAAAAGCCGCCCGCGCAGCGTGCCGGATGATAACGGAGCGGAATACCGATGCAGCAGCCGATCGACTGAGCGGGACGGAGGACCGATGGCAGCGAAGTGCAAGATTTCGTTGGTGCTTGCCGATGTGGACGGCACCCTCGTCACCGAGGAGAAAATCTTGACCGAGCGGGCGCGCGCCGCCGTACGCGCGCTGCACCGCGCCGGTATCCTGTTCGCCATAACCAGCGGCCGGCCGCCGCTCGGCATGGCCATGCTGTTCGATGTGCTCGCCATCGAAACGCCGATCGCCGGCTTCAACGGCGGGCTTTTTGTCGATCGCCATCTCACCATCCTGGAACAAAAGACGGTGCCGCCCGACGTCGCGCGCCAGGCAATCGATCTGATGCAGGCGCG
>JASHSE010000100.1 GCA_030036975.1 Xanthobacteraceae bacterium
CGCGAGCTCGGCGCGCACGTCCTTGAGCCAGTTGGTCACCTGCGCCGATTCGCGGTGGTGGCGCAGCGCCTCGATGTTGATCACGCCGGAGACGAAGGTCGAGCCGTTGGTGTCGCGCTGCTTGCCGACCAGTTGGCCGCGGTAATCGACGATCATCGACTGGCCGCCGCCGGCGTCAATGCCGAAATGGCGGCCCTCCGGATAGAGATGATAGGAGCCGATGTTCGGCGCCACGATGTACATGTTGTTTTCGAGCGCGCGCGCCCGGTTGGAGATTTCGAACACGTCGTTCTCGGTGAACGGGCACGGCATCGAGGCGCGATACACGACCTCGGCGCCGTTCATGGCGAGGCCGCGGCCGTTCTCCGGATAATTGCCCTCCATCGCCATCATGATGCCGAGCCGGCCGATCTTGGTATCGGCGACCGGCCAGAACGCGTCCAGCGTGCGGCCGTATTTTTCGATCCACCAGTCGTAGACGTCGTGCGGCGACACCGAGCGCTCGACCGGCAACAGCGCCGAGATTTTGTAGTGCTGCAGGATGACCTCGCCGTCCGGATCGACGACGAAGCCGACGTTGAAGAAACGGTCCTTCCAATCCCTATGGCGCGCCTTGGCCTGCGCCATGATGTAGACGTTCCATTGTTTCGCGAGCTTGCCGATCTCGTCGGTCTCCGGGCCGGGAATGTCGATGCAGCAGGTGTTGGCGTAGTCGGCGTGGTCGACGTCGAGCACCTCGTCGTTGAACCCCATCAGCGCGCCTTCGGGAATGGCAAGCAGCTTCACCGGGATGTCGAGATTGGACAGCCAGAACGCCGCCTTGGTGAGGCTCTTGAGGTGCTCGATATTGTGCTCGATGTCGTCGCGGCGGCGGATGCCGTAGAAGGTCGGAATGAGGCCGACGGCATTGTAGGGTTCGATCATGACGCCATTACTCCTTTAACCACGCGCATTCCGGATCGGCGCGCAGCGGCGCATGCCTCATCCATAACAGCGGTCGGAGCGGGATGTGCGCCGATCGTGGATTATGGTTTCCGTCGGCGGCCGATCCCTCACGCCCGTCATTCCGGGGCCGAGCCAACGGGTCCGGCCCGAAGTGGCCAGCCCGATGACAAGCTCCGCGGAGGAGTCCGGAATCCATAACCCCTATCGGTGCAAATCCTGCGCGGGCAGTGGTTATGGATTCCGGACTCGCCGCTGCGCGGCGATCCGGAATGACGGAAATCTAAGCCGCGACGCTTGGCAGCCCGGCGAGCGCCATGGCCAGTTCGCCCTCATCGTATTTCTGATCAATGAGCTTGCCCTCGAAGTAGCTGATATAGGCGCCCATGTCGAAGTGGCCGTGGCCCGACAAATTGAACAGGATGGTCTCAGGCCTACCCATCTGCTTGCAGCGCAGCGCCTCGTCGACGGCGCAGCGCACCGCGTGGGTGGCCTCCGGCGCCGGCACGATGCCTTCGCAGCGCGCGAACTGCACGCCGGCGTCGAAGCAGGCTTTTTGGTGATAGGCGACGGCCTCGATCAGGCCGAGTTCGTAGAGGTGCGACACCATCGGCGCCATGCCGTGGTAGCGCAAGCCGCCGGCATGGAAGCCGGGCGGGATGAAGGTCGAGCCCAGCGTGTGCATCTTCACGAGCGGCGTGAGATGCGCGGTATCGCCGAAATCGTAGGCGTATTTGCCGCGGGTGAGCGAGGGGCACGCCGCCGGCTCGACCGCGATGAAGCGGCGCTTGCGCCCGCCGCGCAACTGCAGGCCGAGGAACGGGAACGCCAGGCCGGCGAAATTCGAGCCGCCGCCGGTGCAGCCGATGATCACGTCGGGATCATCGCCGGCCATTTCGAACTGCTTGATCGCTTCCTGGCCGTTGACGGTCTGGTGCAGGAGCACGTGATTGAGCACCGAGCCGAGCGAATATTTGACGTCCGGGTTCTTCGCCGCCATCTCCACCGCCTCGGAAATGGCGATGCCGAGCGAGCCTGGATTGTTCGGGGTCTTGGCCAGGATGGCACGGCCGGAATCGGTCTCGTTCGACGGCGAGGCGATGCAGCGCGCGCCGTAGGTTTCCATCAGCGCGCGGCGATACGGTTTTTGATCGTACGAGACGCGGACCTGAAAGACCGTCACCTCGATGCCGAACAGCGCGCCGGCGAAGGCGAGCGACGAGCCCCATTGGCCGGCGCCGGTCTCGGTGGAGAGCCGCTTGATGCCCTGCTCCTTGTTGTACCAGGCCTGCGGCACCGCGGTGTTCGGCTTGTGCGAGCCGGCCGGCGAGACGCCTTCGTATTTGTAGTAAATTTTTGCCGGGGTACCGAGCGCCTGCTCCAGCCGGCGCGCCCGCATCAGCGGCGTCGGCCGCCACATGCGGTAAACGTCGCGGATCGGCTCGGGAATTTCGATGGTGCGCTCGGCCGATACCTCTTGCAGGATCAGCGCCATCGGAAACAGCGGCTCGAGGTCGCCGGGCCCGACCGGCTGTTTGGTGCCGGGATGCAGCACCGGCGGCAGCGGCTTCGGCAGATCGGCCGCCAGATTGTACCAGAACTTCGGAATCTGGGTTTCGTCGAGAACGTACTTGACCTGATCGCTCACGCTGTCCTCCCACGCCAAGAGCACCCAAGAGTACCTGCGGCACTCTTAGCCGCGCAGCGTAGCCCAGAACGAGCCCGGGCGAAATCCGGCAAAACGGCCAAAATCGACGGATCGTTAAACGCGTTAAACGGCAATCACGCGGTCGACGTAAAGCTTCCGATTGCCCCGCGGCGGCGTGTGTCCCGAGAGCCAGGTGCCGGTGACCTTGCCCTCCCATTCGACCGGCAGCACCATGCCGCGCAAAAATTTGGCCGCCGTCTGCAGCGAACTCCAGGCCATCACGGTATCCGAGCCGGTTTCCCACCAGGCGTCGCCCGGGCCAAGGTCGCGCGCCGATTCGATGTCCTGCGCAACATTGAACGTGCCCTAAAATCATCTCGCTCTAAAGTTTCGTCGTCGCCGGGATCGCCGGGCCGCCGAGGCCGTCGCGGCTGTAAATGTCCTCGCGGAACTGGACGACGCCGTCGGAGGCGGACCAGGCCGTGACGTAGACCCAATGCAGCGGCACCGGCTTGACGAGACGCGCGTTAATCTGCTCGCCGGATTCGATCGACTCGTCGATCTTTTGCGGCGACCAGCCCTTGGTCTCGTCGAGCAGCCAGTAGACCAGCTGGCGCACGTTCTGCACCCGCACGCAGCCCGACGAATGGAAGCGGAAATTGTCGCCGAACAGGTTCTTCAGCGGCGTGTCGTGCATGTACACGCCGTACGGGCTCGGAAAGCTGATGCGGATCGAGCCGAGCGAGTTGAACGAGCCGGGATCCTGCTTGAACATGTAGTCGACGGCGTCGTCCGAATACCAGTTGATCTGCGACGGCTGCAGTTCGTCATGCTTCCTGTCGAAGATGCGGATGTGATACCTGGTCAGATAATCCGGTTCCTTCTGCATCAGCGGGATCAAATCCTTGCGCACGATGGAGACCGGCACCGTCCAGTACGGATTGAAATTGATCTCGACGATCTTTGAGTTGATGTCGGGCGACGCCCGGTCCGGCTTGCCGACCACCGCGGTGTGCCGCGACACCGCGACATCGTGCTCGATCGCCTCGATGCGGGCCGCCGGAATGTTGCAGACCACATAGCGCGGCCCGAGATTGCCGGTCAGCGTCTTGAGCCGGCCGATATTGATCTTGAGTTGGTCGCGCCGCGCTTGCGCCGGCACGTTCATGGCGAGCAGCGTCGCCTGGCGCACCACGCCGTCGGCATCGAGCCCGTGCCGCGTCTGAAAGCGCCGCACCGCCGCTTCGACGTAGGAATCATAAGTGTCGTTGCCGACCGCGTGGGGATCGAGATCGCCGGAGACTGCGAGCCGGTTGCGCAGGTCGACGACGCTCGGATGGCGCATGCCGAGCCGCAATTCGTCGACCGGCGGCACTTGCGGCCAGCCGCCGCGCGCCACGATGGTGTCGTACGCGGCGACAGCCTCCTGGGTCAGTTCCGCGGTGTGCGGCGAGAGCATCGGCGCCGCGCGCTCCGGCATGCGGATGGTGCGCGAGCGCTCGTCGAAGGACTGGCCAAAATCGCCGTGGCCGCGGTCGTCGAACAAGGCATCAAGCGCCGGGTCGGCCGTAGCTTTTTTTCCCGCTACGGTACTGCCGGCGGTGAGCGCCGCCGCGCCGGCCAGCCGCCGCAGAAACCACCGCCGGTCCGCCGCGGCGCCAAAAAACCCTCGCTTGCTATCGTTCATGGAGCGCGAACCCGCCAAAAAACGCATCGCCGGCCCCCCACGCCCGGCCAATGCGCCGAAGCCGCCCCCCTTGAGCCAGAAACCTTAGCACAGCCGCCCCGCGAACCAAAGGCAACGCCATGCATTGAGGCTCGGACGGTTTTGCGGCCGCCAAATCGCTCCTATAGTCGGGCACAGCTTGACCGCTCGCCCCAAATTCGCGCGCAGGAGCGATCATGGGTCTGATCCGGCTGATCGTGGCGCCGATCCGGCGCCTGGCGAGTTCGCGGCTGGTTCAGCTCGGCATCGTCGTCGCGCTCATTCTGCTCTTGGAGAACTTTTCCGACAATCACGCCGTGCTGAGCCAACTGGCCGACGCCCTCGACAAGGCGGTCGAAGGCACCGTGCAGTTCGTCTCCGACCATCTCTTGCGGCTGCGCACGTTCAGCAGATCATTGCTGACCGACAGCGTGATGGTCGTCTACGTCTACGTCATCTGCCTGCTGATCTTCACCGTCGTGCGTTACGCCGTCAGACTGCTGGTCGACTTCGCCGGCCTGACCAACTTTTTGTGGCTGCGCAACACCATCGCCCGCGAGCGCGGCATTGCGGCGTACCGCGCTTGGCTGCCGCTCGAACGCATCCGGCCGCGCGACTGCCCGCAGGAGGTTTGGGAGAAACAGTTTGCCTGGCCGGAGGGCGACAAGCCGCCCTACCCACCCCTGCACTGGCGCATCCTGCGCGAGGTCTTGGCCTATCTGATCCTGATTGTGCTGGTGGCGGTGCTGATCCAACTGTTCACGCCGTTCCCGGTGCTGACCTGGATCGGGGGGCGGATCTGATCGAAGCGAAGCGCTGTATTCCGTGGACTTGATTTATGAATTAGGCGGACCTCGCCGGCGAGCGCTCGATCAGAGCGAATAACGGCCGCGCAGATGACAACACATCCACACAGGCTGAGCCAGTAACAAACCGATAATGCGAAACAGGAGAATTTACCATCTTCCAAGCTTCGGACTGAGCATCAACAAATGTCGATCCTTCGACCCGGTATGCGAAATGGTCGCGGATAAGACCCTGTGATGGGCCGCTATCGCGCTCCGTGCTTAGCGGCATCTCATCCAGGATCCTGATGATGCACTCCTTGTTGAATGTCACCCGAATGGCTCTCTCCCGATCTTCTGGGATCAGAAAGTCAGCTACTACGCCTCTGGTATCCCATCGGAATTCAATGAGATCGCTTCGGCTCGCTGTCAATGAAATAGGAATCTCGATTGGACTGTATCGGGGCATGGTCAATCCGCTGCAATCCTATTTATCTTCGTTTGGTTAGTCGCGATTCGATTTCATTCCCTGAATATTGACTCTTTGCCCCAAACTACAAGCCCTCTTGGTCGTAGGTGCCAACGAAAACCTCGAAGGTTTCGGATACGCAGCGGTGGCTGTAGCCGTCCTGGCCTCAGCGACGGGAAACAGCACAATAAAAAAGCCCCGGCATTGCGGCCGGGGCAGGTACGCCAGTACCTCGATATGGCTGGCGACGACGATCGCCCGTTACAGCCGGTAGAGGATCTGATCGGTCCAGAAGCGTTCGAGCCGGTGCAGCGCCTTGTTGAGCACGGAAAACTCGTCGGCGCTGATGCCGCCGACCTGCTCCACCGTGCGCACGTGCTTGTGGTAGAGCGCATCGACGACGTCGCTAACGTCGCGGCCCTTGTCGGTGAGCCTGATGCGCACCGAGCGCCGGTCGATGCGCGAGCGCTGATGGTCGAGGAAACCCATCTCGACCAGCTTCTTCAGATTGTAGGAGACGTTGGAGCCGAGATAGTAGCCGCGGGTGCGCAGTTCGCCGGCGGTCAACTCCTTGTCGCCGATGTTGTAGAGCAGCAGCGCCTGCACCGAATTGATGTCGGCGCGGCCGCGGCGGTCGAACTCGTCTTTGATGACGTCGAGCAGCCGCCGATGCAGGCGCTCGACCAAGGTCAGCGCCTCCAGATAGTGCGGCCGGATATGGTCGAAGCGCGCCTCGCGGTCGGCGGGCTCGACCGTCTTGACGACGGCTTTCATGAGTAGACGCCTTTCCCAACTTTGATTTTATTGTCGCCGGCGGGCCCTGTTTTCCCGCCACTTGGATTAGGACCCTACCGCGCCCGCGCTAAGATCGGTTTAAATAACAGGCTAAAAAGTCGGTTTATTCGCCGCGCTGAAAGCACGAATGCGCGTCAAATTGCGGCGAATGTCTTGACCTTTCGTTCACCGCGTCCGGCAACGCCGACGCGCCCGCTTTGTCAGCGGTCATACGGAAGCTGCGGCTGAAACTGCGTATTGCGCTCGCAAAAGCCGCCCATGCCGCGGATCGTCACCATGCACTGCTCATGGGTGACGAAGCCGCAATTGTAGGCGTTGTCGCCGGTGTCGTAGGCCGCGCACCAGGGATAATTCTGCGCTCTCGCGCCGCTCAATGCGCCGGCGAGGACGAAGACGGCAAGCGCAAAAGCTGTCGATCGCATCGCTATCTCCTTTGGCGTTCACGGTCGGCTACCGCGCCGTGGCCTGCGGCTGCGGCGCCACCCCGAGCATGGCATTGAGCTGCCCCTTCTGCTCGTCGTTCAACGCATTGACAAATCCGGCGAGTGCCGGCGCGAGCGCGTCGACGCACTGATGCAGCGCGTTGACCCGGCCGAGCTCGGCGTCGAGGCGCGCCACCGGGGTGAGCGCGTTTTCGTCATGGCACGACGCCGCCAGGGATCCGGCGGCGCGATACTGCGCCGCCATCAGCATGTAAAGCGCCGCATGTTGCTCGTCCGTTAGCGACAGTTCGGCTTCGATCCGATGCACGGGCCAGCTTCTCAGCATCGCCGGCCACTGCCCGCAGTCGAGCGAAACCGGCTGCGCCTGGTCGTCCGCGCCGGGGCCGGCGGCGGTTCCGGCCGACGGCGATTGCGGCGACGACGGCTTGGAAATCGACAAAACGACGAGGCGGGCCTTCTGCTCGTCGTCGAGGGTCGCATAGGCTGAAACGAGTGCCGGGCGCAGCTGCCCGAGCGCGACTTTGATCGCGTCGAGTGACGCCCGCATGGCGTCGAGCCGGTCCGTCAATTTGGCCGGTACGTCCTTGGGACAGTTCGCCGTCAACGCGTTGGCGGCGTTGGTCGCCGCGGCGCGAACCTGCTCCAGCGCGGCGCGCTGGGCATCGCTCGGCTGCACGGTTTCGAGCACCGCGTCGAGCCGCATCTTTTGCAGTTCCGTCGCCTGCGCGTCGCAGGCGCGGATGGTCTGTTCCGTGGGGACGGCAAAGCCGCCGCCTTCCGGCTGCTTTGGCGCGCCGCGCGTCGACTCGCGCTCGCCGCTGTAATAATCCTGCAAATGATGATGGTGATGCTGGCCGTGCCGCGCCGCCGCGGCCGGCGACAGGCCCAGCACGATCAGCACTGCGGACAGCACGCGCCAATAACGCAATCGGATGGCTGGCATGAAGGGTCTCCAGCCGGGTAAATCCGAGCGGTAGCGACCGGTTCCCGCGCGCGGGTTCTATCGCTGCGCGACGAGCGCAAAATGCTGGCGATAGGGAACGTCGCGGTTCTCCAATCCAATCTCGATGCGCGAAAAGCCAAGCGCCTGCAGCGCGAAAAGGATATCGCCGCGCCGCAGCCAACAGGATCCGGCGGCGGGACCGCCGCAGGCCAGCGCCCGCCAGCGCGGCCGCAGATAGAGGCGGTGAAAGTGCTCTATCGGACGCCCCCCGAGCATGACGGAACTCGTCTTAAAGAACGGCGGGCGGCGAGGATTGCCGTCTTCCGGAAAGTAATGAGTCCAAATGAACACCTTGTCGGTGCGCGCGGAGATCGCGCGCAGCAATCGCAGCGGCTCGGTCATGTGGTAGAGCACACCGGATGCCCAGATCGCGTCGAACCTGCGGTCCGTCGACTCCAGCCAAGGCAAAAAATCGCCGAGCAGAAAGCGGCTGTTGCGCATCCCCATCACCTCTTTGGTGATGAGACACTTCAGGTAGCCGCGTTTGTTGCCCTCGATGGCGGTGACATGAGCGCCGGCGTCGTCGAGCAGGTAGGTATGGGCACCCTCGAGCGGACCGAGCTCCAATACCGCACTACCGTTGAGGCCGCCTAACCTGGCAAGGCCCCAGGGTACGCGCTCATCGCCGAACAGATCGAGGTGGCCGCCATTGCGGATGCCGCATTCCGGAGGAAAGCGGCTGATCCAGTCCTTGATGACGGACACTGCCGCCTGCGGCGAAGGTGCCTCGTGCACCATGCCGTCGTCCGGCAGCAGCCGACGCATGCTCCACTTTCCCATCCTGGCTTT
>JASHSE010000101.1 GCA_030036975.1 Xanthobacteraceae bacterium
CCTGGAGGTTGAAGGTAAAGATTGCCATTTGATAGCAGCCGGGGCCGTTCGGGCAGGTAGCGTTATTGGCAGTCATCACGTCCGCGGCGGTGGTCATCAACTGCGATGTCGCCGTCGCCATGTTCTGAATTCGCGTCACCACGCCGAGATTCTGCGCCAGCGTGTAATTGTCCTCACCGTTGGGATTGCCCAGATCATCGGCCTGGGGGTCGCTTTCATGGCAGGCGAAGGCGCAACCGCCTTGCGCCGATGTGTTGGCGACCATGGTGTTGATGCCCGCGGTCGTCGCCGCGATCGCCATCGACGGCGAGTTGTCGAGCAGCAGATAGAAATTGATGTTCGGCGATGTCGTCGACGTGGAGGTCGACGAGCCGCTGAGCGTCCATGTATTCTCGGCGGTCTTGGTGAGCAGCGCAAAGACGTTGGGAAAGCTGTTGACCGAATAAGCCGTGTAGCTGACCGTCACGGTGCGGGTCATGCCGTTCTGGGTGACGGTGACGGTCGGCGTGCTGTAGCTCAGGTTCGGGATCAGCGACGCCTGCGCCATGAAAATGTTGGTCGCGGTGGTTTGCGCCTCCGCCGCCGTTTGCGTCATGGCGCCCGGCGCCACCGCCGCCAACGCGGCGGCATCGGCGGCCGTGTTCAGCTGCGCCTGCTTCTGGGCGGCAGCGGAGAAATCCAGGCCCAATGCGACCAGAAAGATCATGGGGATGAGCGACAGCCCGAATATCATCGACGTGCTGCCGCCGCGGCTGCGGAAAAATCGACGCGTCAGCTTGCCAATCATGGTCGCGGCCGTAGTGGCGGATCGGGAGGTTTGGTCGAGCATCATTCGCCATAGAGCAAGAGCATTTATTTTTGTTTGCCCAAAGCGCGAAGCGTCGCTTCCTGCGAGCGTCGTTAATCGACCGTTGTGCACGGCAGCGATTTGTTGCGCGCCGCGTTCGCCGATTGCAAACGGTGCAACCGGAACTTCGTTAGGCTTAAGAGTTGATTACGGCGTCTTGCGGCTCGAATCGGCGTCGCTCGCGGTCTTGGCCGGGCGCGGCGGGCCCATCAGTGCCGGCTGGAACAAAGCGGCCGACGCCAGCGTGCAGGCGAGCGACAACGCCAACAGCTTGCCCATGCTGGAAATGCCCGGATGCGCCGAGAACCACAGGCTGCCGAACGCCGTCGCCGTCATCACCGCGCTGAAGAACACCGCGTGCGTCAAGGTCGATTCCAGAAAATTGTATTCGCCGCGGCGCCACGCCGTGACGTAATAGATCTTGAAGGCGACGCCGACGCCGAGCAGCGCCGGCAGCGCGATGATGTTGGCGTAGTTCAGGGCAAAGCCGCTCAAGGCGCAGATTTCGAGCGTCGCCGCCGCCGCGACCCATAGCGGTATGAGCGTCACCAGCACGTCGCGGATGCGCCGCAGCGCGATGAACAGGATAACGGCGATCGAGCAGATCGCGATGATTCCGGCTTTGATGAAGGCGTCGGTGACGGTCTTGCCCCACTCATAGATTTCGATCGCCGCGCCGGTCGCGTTCGGCACCACCGCGAGCACCGCCTGGGCGAAGCTGCCGACCGCCGCCGATTCGGCGGCATTACCCTGCGGCACGATCTCGGTGCGCACCCGGCCGTCCGGCGCCTGCCACTGCCGCACCACATCGCTCGGCAGATTGGCGCGCGTCACCTCCTGCGGACGCAGCGATTGCGCGATCTGCTGCAGGTCGATCGTCAGCGGTGCGATGAAGGCGGCTTGCGCCTGTTGCCGCACGTTGGGTTGCGCGGTGGCGAGCGCTTGAAGATCCGTGGCGAGCCGGTTGGCGGCGCCGGCGCCGGGTCCGCTCGCTTCGCCCGCACTATCGCGCAGCGCCTTCACCACGCCGTTGAGCGCGGCGACGTTGTCGGCATCGGAGGGCGGCGATGCGGGTTTTTCGCCCAGCGCCGGTTCGATGGCGGTTGCCGCGCTGGCGATCATCGCCAGCTTGCGGCGCTGCTCGGTCGGCACGAAGCTGTCGAGCGTCTTGGTGCTGCCGACCTCGGCGAGAACGGCGACGCGTTTGGCCACGGCAGCGGCGTCGGCCGGCGCCGTCAATACGTCGGCGCTCTCGAAGGAGATGCGTGGATCGCCGCTCAACTGCCGCAGTGTCGACTCGGCCTCGGTATTCGGCACCTGCAGGCCGTTGGGATCGAAATTGAACTTGAGCCAGGCCAGCGCCGGCGACGCTGCGAGCACGACCAGCGCCGTGGCGGCCACGATGGCGATGCGGTGGCGCTGCAGGAAACGGTCGGCGCGGGCCAAGCGGGGCTGGCAGATCGGGTGCGGTTCGGGCCGTGGCTTCAACAGGTCCAGCAGCGTCGGCAACAGGGTCATCGCGCCCACATAGGCGACGATCATGCCGACGCCGGCGATCAGCCCGAGCTCGGCGACGCCGCGATAGTTGGTCGGCACGAAGCTCAGAAAACCCGCAGCCGCGGCGAGCGCCGCCAAGGTCAGCGGCGCGCCGACGTAGCGCGCGCCGTCGACCAGCGACGGCGCAAGCTCGTGCAGCGCATGGCGCTGCGCCCGATAGCGGATGCTGAACTGAATGGCGAAGTCGGCGCCCAGCCCGACAAACAGCATGGCGAACGCCACCGAAATCGGATTGAAGGCCCCGACCAGAAGCAACCCGAGCGCGGCGGTGGCGGCCAGTCCGATGAAAATCGTGATGATCACCGCGAGCACGATGCGCACCGAGCGCAGCGCCAGCCATAGCACGAGCAGAATGATGGCGGCGGTGATGATGGCGTTGATCCAGACGTCCTGCCGCAA
>JASHSE010000102.1 GCA_030036975.1 Xanthobacteraceae bacterium
AGCCGCCGTCCCAGTAGGGCACGCCGTCAATTTCAACCGCGCGAAACAACAGTGGCAGGCAGGCCGACGCCATCACCGCGTCGGCCGTGATCTTGTCGCGCGGAAAGATGCGCACGCGGCCGGTCTGCACGTTGGTGGCGGAAATAAAAATCTGCAGATCCGAGGCGGCGCGCAACGCTTCGAAATCGACGAACCGCTCGATCAAGTCCTTGAGCGGATTGATGTTCAGCGGATTGACGTCGTACGGCGAAAAGTAATGCGACAGCGCGTCGAACCAGGCCTGGACCGGCGTGCCTTCGAGCGGCGTGAACGACAAGAGGCGCTCCATCACCGTGCGCTGCAGGCTGGGAAGCTGCCCGGTGCTGCTGACGGCACGCCAGAAATCGGCGAGCCGCTTTTGCGCTTCGGCACGCCCGCCGCGCGCCAGCCCGTCCGCCAGCATGACGGCGTTGACGGCACCGGCCGAGGTGCCGGAAACGCCCTCGACGCCAAGCCGCTCATCCTCCAACAGATAGTCGAGCACGCCCCAGGTGAACGCCCCATGGGCACCGCCGCCCTGCAGCGCAAGATTGATGCGCTTGGTGATTGCCGAAGGCTTTTGCTCGGTTGCCCGACCCGGCAACAGCGCAGCGATCAAGTCTTTCATGCCGCGCTTGGCAGGCGCATCCATGCTCACGCCGCGGTCCAGCCGCCGTCGACCGAATAGGCCGAGCCGGTGATGGTCGCCGCCGCATCGCTCGCCAGGAACACGGCGAGCGCGCCGATGTTCTCCGGTTTGGTGAACTGGTGCATCGGCTGCTTCTCCGACAACAGGGCGATCTCCTCCTCGCGCACTGGCCGGCCGGAAACCTTGGCGCGCGCGTCGATCTGCGCTTGCACCAGCGGCGTTAGCACCCAGCCCGGGCAGATGGCGTTGCAGGTAATGCTGGAATTCGCGCACTCGATCGCCACCACTTTGGTCATACCGACGAGCCCGTGCTTGGCCGAGACGTAAGCGACCTTCTGCGCGCTCGCCACGAGGCCATGCGCCGAGGCAATGTTGATGATGCGGCCCCATTGGCGCTTCTTCATGCCGGGCACCGCGGCGCGGATGGTGTGGAATGAAGAGGAAAGATTGACGGCGATGATCGCGTCCCACTTCTCGACGGGGAAATCCTCGATGTTAGCCACGTGCTGGATGCCGGCATTGTTCACCAATATGTCGAGCGCACCGAACGTCTTCTCGGCCGTCCGCACCATGTCGGCAATCTCGGCGGGCTTCGACATGTCGGCGGGCGAATAGACTGCTTTGACGCCGAATTGCTTCTCGAGCCCTGCGCGTTCGTTCTCGATCGCCGCCTTGTCGCCAAAGCCGTTGATGGTGAGGTTGGCGCCCTCGGCGGCGAACGCCCGGGCGATGGCGAGCCCGATGCCCGAGGTCGAGCCGGTGACAAGCGCGGACTTTCCTTTCAGCATGGCAATTCCCAATTCTCGGTGTGGGCGTGGCAAAGTGGGCGCAGGCGGCGGGCCAGCGAGGTGAGGGCGGGACTCTGAGGCGCTTCTTGCTGCAGTGCAACATAAAAAGGGGCGGCGCCGTCACGTTTTCGCGAGGCGGCCGGCCGCGCTAGCATCGGCGCGCCACAGACTCCGGCGGAACCATGGGTGTGAAGACAATGCTGCGCGCGATTTTCCCGGCGCCCGACCACGACCACAAACGGTGCACCAGCACGGCGATCGCCCATGCCGAAGCCCGCTGCGCGGCGCGCGCGCAACGGCTGACGCCGATCCGCCGCCACGTGCTCGAGACGCTGCTCGCCAGCCACAATCCGCTGGGCGCCTACGAGATCATCGAGCGGATGGCGGACAAAAAGGGCCGGCCGGCGCCGATCACGGTCTATCGCGCGCTCGATTTTCTGCGCGACAACGGACTCGTGCACCGCATCGAGAGTCGCAACGCCTTCGTGGCGTGCGTGCATAATCACAGCGGCGACGCTCTCATCGTGTTCCTCATTTGCGAGCGCTGCGGCGCGGTCGGCGAGAGTCCGGGCGATGCCGTAGCGCAAGCGCTCAAAGCATCGTCGCGGGCGGCCGGATTTTCGCCCAAAAGCCCGCTGATCGAGATCGTCGGCATCTGCTCGCACTGCCGGCAGCGCTGATCCTGCAACGCCGATCGCACCAAAGCCCACGTGTCGAAAAACGCGCCCTCGTCCCGACCGCTCGACGCTTTGGCCGTAGCGGTGACGGTCGGGCTCTGCGTCAGCTGGGGCTTTAACAACGTCGCCATCAAGCTCGCGATCCACGACATTCCGCCGCTGATCCAGTCGGCGGCGCGCTCGGCGATAGCCGCGCTTCTGGTCACGGCCTGGACGCAGGCCCGCGGTATCGCGCTGTTCAGGCGCGACGGCACGCTCGCCGCCGGAATCCTGGCCGGCGTACTCTTTGCGCTCGAGTTCCTGCTGATCTATCGCGGCCTGGTCTGGACGACGGTGACGCGCGGCACGCTGTTTCTCTATCTGGCGCCGTTCTTCGTCGTCATCGGATCACGCTGGCTCATTCCGGGCGATCGTTTTCGTCCGTCGCAATGGCTCGGCCTTGTGCTGTCGTTTGCCGGCATCGTTATCGCCTTCGGCGTTCCGGCCCCGGCCTCCGATCCGCATCAAATGCTCGGCGATTTGATGCTGGTCGGCGCCGCGGCGGCGTGGGCGGCGACCACGCTGGTCATCAAGGCGAGCGCGCTCAACCGCGTGAGCGCGGAAAAAACCCTGCTTTACCAACTGGCGGTATCGGCGCCGCTCCTCGCTGCCGGCGCCGCCGCGTTCGGCGAGCACGTCGATGCCATGCCGTCGGCGCTGGCGCTCGGCGCCTTCGCCTATCAGACGCTTTGGGTCGCGAGCGTGACCTTTCCGGTCTGGTTCGCGCTGATCGTGCGCTATTCCGCCGGCCGGTTGTCGGCATTCACGTTCCTGGCGCCGTTGTGCGGCGTGGCGGCGGGTCATACGGTGCTGAACGAACCCTTGACGCCGGCCTTCGCGCTGGCTGTGGTGCTGGTGGCCGCCGGCCTGATTTTCGTCAACCGGCCGCAATGACCGGCCAAGCGGCGCCAGTAGCAAAAATGGCGAACGGACCTGGACATTTGCGGACGGCGAACCTCGACGAGGCCGTGCAGCAGGCCGTGTTCGCCCTCAACAACAAACGTCCGGACGAAGCGGAGCGGATCGCCGGCGCGGTGCTCAAACGCGATCCGCGCCACGCCGGCGCGCTGCATGTTGTCGGCTGCGCGCGCTTGATGCAGGGCCGCGCCCAAGAGGCGATCGCGCCGCTCGAAGCCGCCGCGCGCGCCCAGCACAACCCGGAGATCGACCTTAAGCTTGCGACCGCGCTGCGCAACGCCGGCCGGGTCGACGATGCGGTGTCGCGACTCAAGCGGGCCACAAAACGGCAGCCGCCATTCGTCCCGGCTTTTCACGAGCTCGGCTGCCTGCTCGCCGTCCTGGAGCGCTACGACGAAGCCATCGAAGTGTTTCGCCACGGTCTCGAACTGGCGCCGATGACGATGCAGCTGTCGCTGCAGCTTGGCGGCGTGTCTATGCAATGCCGCAAATGGGCCGACGCCAAGGCCGCCTTCGCCCAAACGCTCGGTATTGCTCCGAATTCGCCCGAAGCGCTGTTCGGCATGGCCAAAGCGCATCAGGAACTCGGCGAATACCGCGCCGCTGCCGCATGTTATCGACGCTGCCTGCGCGTAAAGCCCGACCCGCTCATCTGGCACAATCTCGGCCGCTGTTTGTTGATGATCGGTGAGAATGAAGAGGGCTACGATTGCCTGCGTTGGGCGGTGCGCGGCGATCCGAAGCGCTATGGCGGTGTGCTCGGCACGCTGGTGAAATCGCCGCACGGGCGCTTCTTTCTGCGGCCGAGCGCCGCCGCGCGCTTTATCCGCGAAGCAAAAAGCTAAAGCGTGATAATTTTAGATCGATTCGACACCGACACGGTTGCTTCACCTCTCCCCGGAGGGGAGAGGTCGAGCGAGCCAACGGGTCGGCGCGAAGCGCCTCCCGATGACAAGCTCCGCGAGCGAGGGTGAGGGGGTTCGGAAGGTGTAGATTTTTCTCAAACTTCCGAACCCCCTCACCCCGACCCTCTCCCCTCCGGGGAGAGGGAGTGCGCCGTGCCAGCGCTGCCGCATCGACCTAAGATCATTGGCTTTAGCGCTTCGCCGCCCGATATTTGCGGCGGTAGACATCGTTGCCGTGGAGGATTTCACCGCGGGTCTGGAACAGCCGCGCGGCATCGTCATCCGACAGCGCCTCGAAGCTGCCGGACCAATTTTCGCGTTTGACCGGCAGACACTGCGCGACCGGCGTGCCCTTCGGCAGCACGCCGTTAAAATCCGGGTCATGCCAGTGCGCCGGAAAAAGCACCGGATTATCGTGGAACGCGTCGCAATCGACGAGGCCGGTGAGCGTGGTGAAGGGCAGGTCGCGACGATTGACCGGGTGCGTGAACAGCAGCGAATAGCCGGCCGGCGCCTGGATGGTCCAGAAATTGCTGAACTTGATGATGAAGCGGTCGTCGTCGAAGAATGGCGTACCGGCGATTTGGCTCGGATCATGAAAATCGATCGGCGAATAGGAATGATCGCCGACGACGCCCTCGGGCACATCGAAGTTCCAACTGAATTCGCCGTCGTGCACTTCGAGATCGATCGCCAACGGGATCAGAAACCCATAAGTCATGGCGTCGATGAACGGCGGACATTTTTTGACGGTAAAGCTTTCGCCGCCCAACGTTGGATTGAAGGCCTTCTGCGGCAAGGCTTTGAACCAGTCGGGCAGGCCGGTCACTGCCGGAATCGGCCGCGGAATGACGTTCTCGAGCCCGCGCGGACAGCGGAAGGTCAGCGTCATTTCGGTTGCCGCATCCATGGCAAAAGGCCCCCGCCGGCTGGCAAAGCGCCGGCCCCCGCCTGACGAAAGTTTAGGCGAAGGGGCTCGGGTTGTATACGCTTCGTGAATTTGCGGGCGAGAGTGGTAACCGTGACATAATCGATCAAAGGGGTGGAACGCCCGGCAAATGCTTGGCCCGGGGTCCATGCGTGGCTCCTCGTCAAACAGTCACCATGACGCTATATCCAGGACACGGCAGCATGGATGCCATGCGCCCGATGCTTCGCATATTAGCGCTAAAGGATTGATCCAATGATGGAATTTTCTGGCCCGGCAGAACGGCACAAGACCGTGCCGGTGCAGGTGGGCAAGGTGACGGTCGGCGGCGGCGCTCCCATCGTGGTGCAGTCGATGACCAATACCGACACCGCCGACGCAGAGGCGACCGCCCGACAAGTGGCGGCGCTGGCGCGGGCCGGTTCGGAAATCGTGCGCATTACCGTGGACCGCGACGAGGCCGCGGCCGCCGTTCCCCGCATCAAGGAGCGGCTTCTGCAGATGAGCGTCGACGTGCCGATCGTCGGCGACTTCCACTACATCGGCCACAAGCTTCTTGCCGATCATCCGGGTTGCGCCGAGGCGCTCGATAAATACCGCATCAACCCGGGCAATGTCGGCTTCAAGGAAAAGAAAGACCGCCAATTCGGCGCCATCGTCGAGACCGCGATCCGCCACAACAAGCCGGTGCGCATCGGCGCCAATTGGGGCTCGCTCGATCAGGAGCTGCTGACGCACCTGATGGACCAGAATGCCAAATCGAACCATCCGGTCGATGCCCGCGACGTGACGCGCGAAGCCATGGTGCAGTCGGCGCTGTTGTCGGCGCAGCGCGCCGAGGACATCGGCCTGCCGAAAAACCGGATTATTCTGTCCACAAAAGTTTCAGCCGTGCAGGATCTGATCGGCGTCTATGGCGAGTTGGCGCGGCGCTCCGATTACGCGCTCCATCTCGGCCTGACCGAAGCCGGCATGGGGACGAAAGGCGTGGTCGCCTCATCGGCCGCCATGGGCACGCTGTTGCAGCAGGGCATCGGCGATACGATCCGCATTTCGCTCACGCCTGAGCCGAACGGCGACCGCACGCTCGAAGTGAAAGTGGCGCAGGAACTGTTGCAGACCATGGGGCTGCGCACCTTCGTGCCGCTGGTCGCCGCCTGCCCGGGCTGCGGCCGCACCACCTCGACGACGTTCCAGGAGCTCGCCGCCGGCATCCAGCACTTCATCCGCGACTCGATGCCGGAATGGAAGACGCGCTATCCAGGAGTCGAGGGGCTCAACGTCGCGGTGATGGGCTGCATCGTCAACGGCCCCGGCGAATCCAAGCACGCCGACATCGGCATTTCGCTCCCCGGCACCGGCGAACAGCCGACGGCGCCGGTTTTCATCGACGGCAAGAAGGCCGCAACGCTGCGCGGCCCGACGCTCGCGGCGGATTTTCAGAAGCTAGTGATCGAGTATATCGAGCGGCGGTATGGCCAGGGCGGACGCGCGGCAGCGGAGTAGCGCATCAACAAATCGGAGGCCGATTACTAATCCTTGCTCATAAAACCACGGAAGTTTGTCCTTCACGAAGCTCGCCAGAACAAGGAATCGAAGTGGATCGCGAGGTCCTGATTTTGAGGCGTGAAGAATTTCCTCGACCATCGTTGGGTGGAAAATACTTACTGCGTCTCCGAGGAAACTCGTCAGCCCGTAGGGTGGGCAAAGGCGCGAAGCGCCGTGCCCACGCGGCCTTAAGAAACTAAGGACATTATGGTGGGCACGCTTCGCTTTGCCCACTCTACGAATGCGCGATTACGCGGACCGATATGGCAAGGAGCACAAGCAATGAAGCGCGCGGCTGATATCACGGCGGGCAGCGGCAATATCTTCGCCGACCTTAATCTACCCGACGCCGAGACGCACTTCCTCAAGGCGCAGATCGTGTCCGAAATCTACCGCCTGTCCAAGGAGCGCAAGCTGACGCAGGTCCAGGCCGGAAAACGGATGGGGATCAGCCAGCCGGAAGTGTCGCGGATGTTCAAGGGGCATTTTCGCGAACATTCGATCGACCGGCTGATGGAGTTCCTGACCGCATTCGACCGTGACGTTGAAATCGTGGTGAAGCCGCACAGAAAATCCGGTAGGAGCGGCCGCATCAGATTCGTGCCGCAAGCGGCCTAGACCTTCCTGCTCGCGCCGCATCCGCCGGAAAGGGAAGAATCGGTGAGGTCGCGGTCCGCTCCGCCGAGGCTGGAGGCATAGTACGCGCTGGTGCCTCACGATAACTGATATGATTTTAAGTAAGCCCCAGTTGCACTAAGCTTTCCACTCGCACGGGGAAAAGGATTGCCCATGGACGCGCGTATTGAATCCGTCGGCACCAGTTCAGGCGAGCTTCATGGCGCCAGCATCATCGCCGCCCTTAAGGCGAGCGGCATCGAATACGTGCTGGCGGTACCGGACATCGTCACCAGCTCGGGCCTGTTGGCGCCGATTGCGCGCGACAAGGATTTTCGCCTGATACGCGTCTGCAAGGAGGACGAGTGCATCGGCATCGCGTCTGGTCTGTCCTATGCCGACAAGCGCGCGCTGATCCTGATCCAATACACCGGCTTTTTGGACTCGCTCAACGCGATCCGCGGCATCGCGGTCGAGTACAAGCAGCCGATCTGCATGATGGTGGGACTGCTCGGTCACGATCCTGAAAAACCGCCGCGCGCCTCGCCGCGTTACGGCGTGCGCATCATCGAGCCGATCCTCGACGACATGGGCATCGCGCACCACCTCGTCAGCGAAGACGCCGACGTTGCCAAAATTGCCCCGGCGATCGAGCGCGCCTATCGCTACTCGGAGCCCGTCGCGCTGTTGATCGGGCGGAGGCCGCAAGCGTCATGATGAAGCGCGCGGAGTGCTTTGAAATTCTGGCGCGCCACATCGGCGACGCCGCATTGGTGGCGACCTACAGTTCGGCAGTCGATTGGGTCGACATCGCGCCGCGCGCGCGGAATTATCTGTCGATCGGCGCCATGGGCCTCGATTCCTCGCACGGGCTCGGCCTTGCGCTCGGCCGTCCGGACCAACGCGTCGTCGTGCTGCAGGGCGACGGCAGCCTTCTGATGAATCTCGGCAGCCTGGTAACGATCGCCGCGGCGGCACCAAAAAATCTCGTGCACCTGGTTGCACAGAACGATACCTACGAGGCGAACGGCAGCCAGCCGATTCCCAATCCGAACATCGACTTCGCCGGCATCGCGCGCAGCTCCGGCTACGCCGCGGCCTACGATTTTTCCGATCTAAAGATTTTCGAACAGCAAGTCGCGCATGCGCTCGATCAGCAAGGCCCGGTGTTCGCCACGCTGCACGTCGAGCCGACGAAACCGCTCAAATACGATTATCCGAGCCTCTACGATCCGCAAAAGCGCACAGCGTTCAAGGCTGAGTGGAATAGGCGGAGCTGAAACAGAATGCCGTTTCCCGGGCGCAGCGCAGCACGAAGTGGTGCGCTGCAGACCCGGGACCGTCACAAATTCCGAGTTTGAAACGGATCCCAGATCAGCGGTGCACCGCATCCGGGAAACAGCTTTTGAATTAACGCTTGCCCTCCAGCCTGCGGATCACGTCGTCGAGCTGATCAAGGCTGCGATAGCGGATGGTGAGCGTGCCGCCGCGCTCGCGATGCTCGATGATCACCGCAAGTCCGAGCACGTCGGACAAGCGCTTTTCCAAGGCCAGCGTATTGGCGTTTTTCGCGTCGCGCGCGGGCCTCTTGCCGTTTTTCGGCTTGCCGCTTTTTTCCCCAGTCTCGCGCGCGATCTCCTCGACCTGACGCACGTTGAGACCGCGCGCGACGATTTCGTCCGCCAGCCGCTCCGCATCGTGATGGCCGATCAACGCGCGGGCGTGGCCGGCGGAGAGCCGGCCGGAATGGATGTGCTCCTTGACCCGGCCGGGCAGGGTCTGCAGCCGCAGCGTGTTGGCGACGTGGCTGCGGCTTTTGCCGACCATGCGGGCGACGTCGTCCTGGCTGTGGCTGAAATCGCGGATCAGCGAGCGAAAGCCTTCCGCCTCTTCGAGCGGATTGAGATCGGTGCGCTGCACGTTCTCGACGATGGCGAGCTGCAGCGCTTCGTCGTCGGTCGCTTCGATGACGACGACCGGCACCTCATGCAAGCCGGCGCGCTGCGCCGCGCGCCAGCGGCGCTCGCCGG